>NZ_JAUBPS010000001.1:136068-330254 GCF_036700865.1 Microcoleus sp. S13C4 | reverse complement strand
GTGGTAAATAAGTGGTCAAAAATATGACCTTTTATCTCATCTGATATCCCTGGCCCGTTGTCAGAAATGCGAATCGTAACCCACTCAGAAGACTTCATTTCTGTCCGAATCGTGATGCAATTGGCTTGGGCTTTAACCTTCGCAAAACTCTGTTCTCGATTCGATTCTTCCAGTGCATCAATGGCATTGGCAAAGATATTCATAAACACCTGATTTAATTGTCCAGGGAAGCACTCAACTGGTGGCAGTTTCCCGTACTCTTTCACTACTTGAATAGCTGGACGCTGTTCGTTGGATTTCAATCGGTGTTTAAGAATCAAAATCGTACTGTCAATTCCCTCATGAATATTGAAGGGAATTTTGTAATCTTTGTCAGCCCGGGAAAAGGTGCGGAGACTGGTACTGATGCCTTGGATGCGATCGCACCCGACTTGCATCGAATTCAACATTTTGGGTAAATCTTCTAAGATATATTCGATTTCCATCTCTTCTGCTTTTTCTTCGATTTCCTCACCCGGACTGGGAAATTTTTCTTGATAGAGTTGCAAGTATTCTGTAATATCTTTGACGGCGGCGATCGCTTCACGAATATTCCCAGAAATAAAACCAACTGGATTATTAATTTCATGGGCAACCCCGGCCACTAAATTCCCCAATGCCGACATTTTTTCGCTTTGCACTAATTGCAGTTGAGATTGTTCCACCTGGTGGGCGTAATCCTGCGCTTGCTGATACAGTCGTGCATTTTCTTGGGAAATGGCTGCCTGCTGGTGGGCGTAATCCTGCGATTGCTGATACAGTCGTGCATTTTCTAGGGAAATGGCAGCCTGAGTACAGAGGAAGTTAAGGACGAGGAGACGATCGCGAGTAAACACTCCTTTTGTCGATCGATGTTCCAGATAAAGTATCGCAACTAAGTTGCCGCGATCGAGAATCGGAGTACATAGCATACTCTGAGGCTTGTGCTGGAGCATATAGTCATTCATTACACCCGGAATTTCGGTTTTGCCGCCTTCAATAACCACAGTTTCTAGGGTGTGTTTGACATAATAAACCAGTTTGAGGGGAATCACCGCCGAGCCATCTATAGGTTGGGTTTGCAGCAGGGTTGTGGGTAACTCATTATCTGGATTGAGGTGCGTTATTGCCCGGATTTGCCATTCATCCTGATGGGGGAGTAGCAAAGCACAAGTTTCTGCCCCAGAAGTTTTCAAAATAATTTGATTGAGGGTGCTGAGCAATTCATCAAGCTGAATTTTACTGGATAAAGCTTGAGCAGCTTGCACAATAGAGGCGAAATCAAGGGCATCGGAAATACTCGTGCTGCTATTACTTGAAGTCTGCGAAGAGTGGCTCATCGTTGCCAGCGTCTCTAGAGGATTAAAGCGGAGTTTTGGCTGATTCAAGGTGGGCCCAAGTAATTGACGATAGCGTTGTTCTAGGTCTTCAACTTTGGCTTTAGCTCCCCAACGGGCATAACAGTAATATGCTTCCTGCATATAACCGGCGGCAACTTTTTCTTTGCCCCAGTCCAGGTAGAACTTGGCAGCTAATTCGTTGGCTAACGCTTCGTCTTGGAGGTATTCGTTTTCTTTGGCTCCTTTAATCGCCAGGTCATAGAATTCTATGGCTTCTGTTTTGTGATTGAAAACGCGATTTTTTTCCGCTGCCACCAGATGGTACTTATGCTCGTAGTTCATCGGAGCGTGCTGCATCCAACACTGCATTTTTTCCTGATTGGCATCAACCTGACTTAGGTAATGCGATCGCTCTTGGGAACAGACGTTGGGATAGTTCGCCAGCAGTGCTAGGGATTGGTAGAAGTGCAAATTGACGAAATTTTCTGACCCAACGCTAGAGTAACTCGCTGCCTTAGCTGCACTCTCCACTGCTGGCTCGAACTCTTCGAGCAGATAGAACAGAATCGTCTTTGCTAAAAACGCATTGAACAGAGCAAATTGATCGTTCTGCTCTAGGAGTTGCGACAACATGGTAGATTCGTCAAATCTCTCACCAATTAACTGGAGAGGGTTGACTGCTTTTCCCAACAAATTCAACAATAATTGATACCAAACCTCTGATACAGAAATGGAGTGTTCCACTTTCAAACTTAGCAACAAATTATGGTATTTATTATGCTCAGATTCAACAGTTTCTAGGTTTTCTCCTGCCAGGAATATGTAGAAACAATAGTTGGTGATGCAGTAACCTGTATATTCGTAATTTCCGCCTTCTAGCCCAATCTGTACCCCATCGGCAAGAGGAGATATGCTTTCTCGTAAAGGCTCCTTCCAATGGTGGACGAAGGTGTAAAACATATTATAGGTAACAACTTTGTGTTCCCTGGTTTCAAAATGTTTGAGCAGTTGCAGTGCCAGCCGCCCTGCTTGATATCCGATATCAATGTTGCCCAGAGCGCCGCATAAGAGCGTGCCATACCAAGCATAGGTTCCTGATGCCAAAGGAGAGTGACCGCCTTCAAGACAGAGTTTCACTTGCCTCACAACTACTGGCAGCAGAATTTGCGGTCTGCCTGCTAGTACAGGAGCAAGACAGACTTTAAGAATCCGCATGGCTGCTAGTTGTGCGGGGTCAGTCATGGTGGGGTAGTCTTCCAAGCATTCTAAAGTGGGCAATTCCACTAAAAAGTCCTGCTCGCTCAGGTTAACGGGGTAGCCCAACACTTCTAATGCCTGCAATCCCGTATCAATGGCATCGTTCAATTGGTGTTGCGCCATAAAAACTTGTATCTTGAGCTCGTAAGCTGGGATACGATCTAGTAATGTTTTCCCGTGCTGCAACACCATTTCGACTAGGGTACTGGCGGCAGCAAAATTGGTATTGAGATATTCTGCCTCTGCCGCTTCCACAACGATTTCTAAAGTCAAATCGTACTGAGTTTGCCAGCGCGAGTTCGATAGCAAATCCATCGCCGTACTCAGGTATTTCACGGCTGCGGCATAGGCTGTGGATGCTTTTGCTTTGCGTCCTGCTGTTAAGTTCAACCGCGCCACTTCTTCAAGTTCCGCTGGTTGAGAAATTAACTCCAATCCCACATTCAATTGGTTGACAATGGCAAAAATCTGCTCTTCCCGTTCTTGAATCGGGGTATTCTGGAGCAACAATTGCCCGATTTTTAGGTGAGTTGCCTGTTTTTGGTCAGCAGCAATTAAAGAATAAGCAGCTTGCTGAACGCGATCGTGTAAGAAGCGATAGGCAACCGTTTGAGTAATCGCTTGAGAAATATTCTGTTCTATTCCTACATAAAACTTATAAACTTCACTCTGGGGAAGAATCAGCCCTTCCTGTAAAGCTTTCCACAACGCCGTTGCGGTTTTCGTTTCGGAACTCTCTGAAACAATTGCCAATGTTGCTAAATCGAACTGGTTGCCAATACAAGCGGCTAATTTTAAAACATCCTGAGTTTCTCTAGCCAACTTCTGCAACTGCTGCGCCATAAAATCCACTACATTATCGGTCAGTGCTGCTTCTCTCACTTTACTAATATCGCACTGCCAATGACCCGCTTGGAGATCAAAAATAATCAATTCATCCTGATGCAAGGCTTTGAGAAACTGCGTCGCAAAAAATGGATTTCCTTGAGTTTTTTGATATACTAATTCTGTCAGCGGTTGTGCCAAATTAGGATAACAAACTAGCGTATCCGCTACCAATTGATTCAAACTGATTGGGTCGAGCGGTGCTAAGGTTAGGGTGTTGAGGGTTGTTCCGGCCTTCCTCACTTCATCTAAGGTCAACATCAGGGGATGGCCTGGTGATACTTCATTATCCCGATAGGCTCCCAACAGCAACAGATAACCCAATTGCGACTCATTGACTAGCAATTGCATTAACTTCAGCGATGCCGAATCCGCCCATTGCAAGTCATCCAAAAACATCACCAAGGGATGCTCTTTTGTGGTGAAGACAGCAATGAATTTGTGGAAGAGCAAATTAAACAGATTTTGAGCAGCCATCCCCGATATTTCTGGGGCTGGGGGTTGGTGTCCAATAATCCGTTCTAGTTCGGGAATGACTTCAATAATGACTTGGCCGTTGTCACCGAGTGCTTCCAGAATTTTGGTTTTCCATTCTTGAATTTTGGCATCACTTTCACTGAGTAATTGTGCCATTAAATCGCGGAAAGCCTGGACAAATGCCGAGAAGGGAATGTTGCGGCTAAACTGGTCGAATTTACCTTTAATGAAATAGCCCCGTTGCCGGACAATGGGTTTATGCACCTCGTTGACTACAGCCGTTTTTCCAATCCCGGAGAATCCAGCGACTAGCATTAATTCTGAGGTGCCATTCGCTACTCGGTCGAAGGCACTCAACAGGGTTTGTACTTCTATTTCTCGACCGTAGAGTTTTTCAGGAATCAGGAAGCGATCGCATATATCCCGCGTTCCTAACTCAAAAGTTTCAATTTTTCCAGTTTCTTGCCACTGCTGCAAACACTTTTGTAAGTCATGCTTCAATCCCAAGGCACTTTGATAGCGTTTTTCGGCATTTTTTGCCATCAGCTTCATGACAATATCCGAAATCACCTGCGGGATTTCTTTGCTGTTTATTGCAGGAGGTTGTTTGGCAATATGGCAGTGAATCAACTCCATGGGGTCGTCACATTTAAAGGGGAGTTCTCCTGTCAGCAATTCGTAAAAGGTTGCTCCCAGAGAATAAAAGTCGGTGCGGTAGTCAATACCTCGGTTCATTCGTCCAGTTTGTTCGGGAGAAATATAGGCGAGGGTTCCTTCTAAAACGTTGGGATTTTGAATTTCTTGGGTTTCTCTTGGAAGTAGGGAGGCGATGCTAAAGTCTATGAGTTTAATTTGTTTGGTTTCCGGATGTATTAGAACGTTAGCTGGCTTAATATCTTTGTGAATGACTCTGTTTCGGTACAGTCCGTCAAGAATGTCAGTTATTTGAATGGCTATTTCCAATATTTCTGCTAGAGTCAGCGATCGTTCTTGGGCATAGTCTCGCAGAGAAATACCGCCAAAATCCTCCATTACTAGGGCATAGCTGTGGCGATAGGACTCTAAATTGTAGGGTTTAACGACTCCAGGCAGAGGTAGATTTTTGGCTATAGTATACTGGTTGCGGAATTGCAGCAGTTCACTGAAGCTGGGATAGTCTCGATTTAATAGTTTAATTACAACTGGAAGCTGGTCTGTTTCTCGAATGGCTCGATAAACTAAGGTTCTCGAACCGCAGTATAATTGCTCACCCAGATGATATCCAGAAATTCGGTTTGTCAAATTCACTACTGCATTCATCTGGATTACTCCATCTCAGACATTGACTCTTGTAACTAAGTATACACTTTTATTTGTCAAGTCTGACGAGTATAGAACTGGGATATCCCCAGCAGACAGACTCTACCGCTTTTATTCTTTTTCACTTTTGAATAAAAAGATTGCCATCTATCAAAATAGTCTTATCCTTTCATGGGCAAGAAAATTATAAACTCCGTCCCTTCTCTCAATACAGAATTTACCTCGATTGTACCGCCGTGTTTCTCAACTATAATCTGCCGTGCGATCGCCAAACCCAATCCTGTACCTTTCCCTACTCCCTTAGTAGTAAATAAATCCTCAAAAATCTTCTCTTGCACTGCCTCACTCATGCCTACACCGTTATCTTTAATGCGAATAATCGCTTGTTTTTTCTCCCCCCCCACTTCGGTTTTAATGGTAATTTTATTGGCAATTTCTGCATAAAGTCGTCCTTGATTGGATTCATCCAAAGCATCGATCGCATTACCTAACAAATTCATAAATACTTGATTCAACTGTCCGGCATAACACTCCACTTGTGGCAAATTACCGTATTCCTTAATCACTTTGATTTCTGGACGAGTATCGTTACCCTTGAGGCGATGTTTCAGGATCATAATGGTGCTATCGATGCCATCGTGAATATTGCAAGCTATGGGATAGTTAGTATCCGCACGGGAGAAGGTTCGTAGACTGGTACTAATATCCCGAATCCGCTTCACGCCTTCCCGCATCGAACCTACTAATTTCGGTAAATCTTCCCGGATGTATTCCAGATCGATGTTCTCGATTTCCTCTTGAATTTCTGGATCGAGTTGCGGATATTTTTGTTCATACAAATCGAGCAGTCCAAACAAATCTTTGATGTGATCTAAGGCGGGTTGAATATTACCAACCAGAAAACCAACCGGATTATTAATTTCGTGAGCAACCCCAGCAACTAAGTTTCCCAATGCTGACATCTTTTCGCTTTGAACTATTTTTATTTGTGCTTGTTTGAGATCGGTAAATGCTTGTTGAGATTCTTGATACAAACGGGCATTTTCTAAGGAAATAGCAGCTTGAGAAGCCAGCAAATTTAGCACTTCTATGCGATCGCTAGTAAACGCCCCTACGGTCAGGTTATTTTCCAGGTATAAAACGCCTATCAACTGCCCTTGATTAAGAATTGGAATACACAGAACACTGATCGGCTGGTGCTGTTCAATATAGCGATCGCTCGCAACCTCGAAACTTACCCTAGCATCGACTATTACCAAAGGTTTCAAACTACGCTTGACCGTGTTAACCAAACTAATTGCTACATCCTGACTCGATTCTAGCGGTATTGATGGTAATAGCTCAGGTTCATGTCCCTCTTCTAAAAGAGCCACTACCTGTAAATACTGTTTTTGTTTGAGCAATAAGACACACTTAGTTGCCCCCGCATTCGCGATCGCTATTTTTAAAAGAGTAGTCAGGAGTTTATCTAGTTCAATCTCGCCAGAAATGGCTTGAGAGGCGTTGATCAGAGTAGGTAAATCTAGAAATTCCGAGTTGCTGCTAGAAGAGTGAGTAGAAGTAATCGTTCCCCGGGCGATCGTTTCCCTAAAGGAACTAAAGGATTGAGGTTGCTGAAGGATAATACCGAGTAGGCGAGGATAACGTTTTTCCAAATCGTCAATTTTGGCTTTAGCTCCCCATCGGGCATAACAATAATACGCTTCAATCATGTAGGCTTTAGCTACTTTTTCTTTGCCCCATTTCAAGTAGAATTTAGCTGCTAGTTCGTTGGCGAGGGCTTCTTCGTTGATGAATTTATTTTCTTGAGCTAGTTGGATGGCGCGATCGTACATTTCAAGTGCATCTGCTCTATTGCCCAAAACCCGCTGCCGTTCTGCTTCAACCAAATACCATTTATGCAGATGATTCATGGGAGCATTTTGCGCCCACTGGTGCAAAGTCGTTTGATGGATTTCTACAGAGGCAAGAATGGAAGATTGCTCGGTTTTTGGGTGTGTGGGTAAAAGTGCCAGGTGCGTCAGGGCTGCATAGAAATGGAAAATGGGAACATGAACCAATCCCGATAATGCCATCAAATACGGATTGACTTGGCCAATGTAGTTTAAGGCAGCCGGATAATTGCCATAGCAGTAGGCAAGCAGTAGTTTGTAAATGTAGACAAGAGCGATCGCACTGAATTCACGATCCTGATAGTGCTTAGGAATCATTACCGTTTCATCATAGGCTTCGCCGATTAAGCAATCCGACAGAGTACGAACTTCCCTCAAGTTCTGCAACATCTGCCACTCCATATGCAAATAAGTCCGAGCCGAATATTGCTTCACCTGAGCCAAGGTAGCACTGTAGACTGCAAGTTCCGGTTCCCAAGTATCCAGTTCTACCCCACCGTAAAAGTTGAGGTAGCTGTAAGTAGCTATGTTGTAGCCAGCGTTAAGAAAATCGCCCGTTTCCATGCCAGCTATAAAGCCCTCTTTCAGGGTTGGTATCCCTGCCCTCATAGCATTTTGATGATGCTGAATAAATGCGCCAAACATATTATGAGTAATGCACTTAAATTCTCGTGCATTGACCCGATCTAGCAATGAGAGGGCTAATTTACCAAAGCTATAGCCCGTTTTTGCCTCTCCCAAAAAGGCACTTAATACAAGTCCATGAATCGCATAGCCCACTGTTGATGCGGGTGCATTCCCAAATTGAAGCGATAAATTTACCATCGTGGAGCTCAGTAGGGGCACTAAGCCTGGAATTCCTTGGAGAATGGGTGCAAATAACATTGCCAATATGGGCATAGCTGCCTGAGTCTGAGGATCGCTCATCACAGGCAAATCGATTAGTTCCTCAATTTTTCTGCCCCTGAGTTGGCCCGCCAGGCTCTGTAGCGCTTTACCAATCAAGGCTTCGTCAGCTTCGGTGGGGAGTTCAACCCCCAATTGCCAGAGTGCATCTCTTGCTACTGCAATCGCTTCTAACGTCTTGCTTTGTGCTGTCTGTGCGACGATTTGAATTTCGTAAATTTTGATTTTGTCTAAGATTGTCTGTGCATTCTCTAACACTTGTGCGGTCATCTGTTCCATGCCATCAAAGTCAGCATTCAAATACGCGACTTCAGCAGCAGCAACATAGAGTTTTAGGGTTAATTCATACTGGCTTTGCCAGCAGTTGGCCCTCAGTAGGTCAACCCCCACTTGTAGATAAACTCTGGCTGCCGTGTAGGCGGTAGAATTTCTGGCTTTACAACCGGCTGCCAAGTTCAGTTTAGCTAAGGCTTCTCGTTCGCTACTTTCGGTGATTAACTCAATTCCTCGATTCAAATGCCCGACAATATCAAACAGTTTTTCCTCTTGCTCTATTTCGGCGCAATTTTGCTGGAGTAACTGTCCTATTTTGAGGTGCGTTGCTTTTTTCTGTGAATCGGGAATTAGCGAATATGCGGCTTGCTGGACGCGATCGTGTAAGAAGCGATAAGTTGGATTAGCTGAAGACTTGAAAACTTCATCACTATCCGATTCCGTAAAGAACTTATAGATTTTGGTCGTTGGAATCACCAAACCTTCCTGCAAGGCTTTCCATAAAGCCGTAGCCGTCATTCCAGCAGATTTCTCACTGACAATTACTAACGTATTCAAATCAAACTGCGAGCCTATACACGCAGCTAATTTGAGAACATCCTGAGTTTCTGGCAGCAACTTCTGCAATTGCCAAGCCATGAATTCAACGACATCATCAGTGATCGCTAAGGCTTTGACTTGGGAAAGATCACACTGCCAATGCCGAATCTCCCAATTAAAGCTAATTAACTGCTCGTCATGTAATGCCTTGAGAAACTGAGTGGCAAAGAAAGGATTTCCCTGAGTTTTTTGATAAACTAATTTTGTCAAAGGTTGGGCAAGGGATGATTCGCTATTCAGCGTATCCGCCACCAACAAATTCATATCGGTTTCGCTTAATGGTGGCAAAGTAATCGTCTTCACTATTGCCCCAGTTTTAACTATCTCATCCACTGTTAAGATAAATGGATGCACGGGCGAAACTTCATTATCTCGATATGCCCCCAATACTAATAAATATCCTGTATCCTTAATCAATAATTGTAGCAAATTTAGGGAGGCTGAATCCGCCCATTGCAAGTCATCCAAAAACATCACTAAAGGATGTTCTTTGCTCGTGAAAACTTGCACAAATTTCTGCATGAGCAGATTAAAGCGATTTTGGGCGGCACTTCCTGACAATTCTGTTGCAGGAAGTTGATTGCCAATTATGCCTTCTAACTCAGGAATCACATCAATCAAGACTTGTCCGTTGTCTCCCACTGCTGCTAAAATCTGGGTTTTCCATGTTTGCAGTTGGGTATCCGATTCTGATAGCAGTTGACCCATTAAGTCGCGGAAGGCTTGCACAAAGGCACTGAAGGGAATGTTGCGTTGAAATTGATCGTATTTGCCTTTGATAAAATAACCGCGCTGACGGACAATGGGTTTATGAACTTCATTGACAACGGCGGTTTTCCCAATTCCCGAAAAGCCTGCTACTAGCATCATTTCTGTTGCTCCCAGGCTGACTCGCTCAAAGGCAGCTAATAGTTTATCAACTTCTTTTTCTCTACCGTAGAGCTTTTCGGGGATAGTAAAGCGATCGCTAATATCTCGCTTTCCGAGTTCAAAAGATTCTATCTGACCTGTTTCTTGTAACTGAACTAAACAAATCTCTAAATCGTGCTTGAGTCCTAATGCACTTTGATAGCGTTTTTCGGCATTTTTTGCCATCAGCTTACTGACAATTTGCGAGAAAATCAAGGGGATTTCTGGATTAATTTGATGGATCGGTATTGGCTGTTTGGCGAGATGACAATGCACCAATTTCATCGGATCATCCGAGATAAATGGCAACTGTCCTGTCAAGAATTCATAAAATGTCACACCCAGGGAATAAAAGTCACTACGATAGTCAATACCTCGATTCATCCGTCCGGTTTGTTCTGGGGAGAGATAGGCTAATGTTCCTTCTAAGATATTGGGATTCTGGATCTCTTGGGTTTCTCGTGGTAGCAGGGAAGCAATACTAAAGTCAATTAGTTGAATTTGTTGGGTATCTGGATTAATGAGAATATTAGCGGGTTTAATATCTTTGTGAATGACTCGGTTTTGGTAGAGATAGTGGATAATGTCTGTTAGTTGTATGGCAAGTTGGAGAAATTCTGCTAAAGGTAAAGCTTTAGATGGTTGGGTTCCAGTTGTTGCTGTTTGGAGATAAGTAGGTAGGGAGACTCCGCCAAAATCCTCCATTACTAGGGCATAGCTATTCTGGTATACTTCCAGCGTCAGCGGTTTGACGATGTGAGGGAAATCTAGATTTTTGGCAATGGTATATTGGTTGCGAAACTGGACGAGCTCGTTGAAGGGGGGGTATTCGTTTCGCAGCAGTTTGATGACGACTGGGTATTGGTCACGGGTACGGATACCTCGATAGACTAGGGTACGTGTACCTACATAAAGTTGCTCTGTAATCTCATAACCTGACAAATTGGCGATCGCATCCATAACTTGTTGACCCTTTATTATAAAACAGTTAAATTAAAACCTTCTATTCCATTGTATTTTATTATGTGACAAAGATACCGATCTCAAACTCTGCACCCTCGCTAGGGACAGAATTAACTGTAATTTTTCCCCCATGTTTATCAATTATTATTTGACCGAAATCAACTTGGTCACAAGCCCCCGGATTCATCCGTGTACCTGTGAAAAAAGCTCCCCATACTGATCGCAACCCCCTGGACTCATTCCTTTGCAGGCTCAGGAGGGGAGCAACCTAAAATCTCAAATCTCAAATTTCAAATCGCATGACGTGCGATCGCTAATCCTAAACGAGTTTCTTTCCCTAGTCCGCCCTATTTGGGCTATGTTATGTATAGTATGGTTGCGTAAGTTGTGATGTATCAACAAACCATAATTTGTAATTTTTAACCGCAAATATACGTAGATAAACCCGGATATAGAGTTGAGCTTATCTGCGTATATTGACTTAAATCTGCGGTTTTATTATTCTTTATTCCCCGTAGTGGCCCCCGACCACCTTACCCCGAAACACAACATAATTGTAAATGTTGTAAAAAATCATAATCGGGAGCAGAACGCCCATGAACACAATCATAAATACCAGGGCGCTGGGCGAAGCTGCGGCTTGGTAAATCGTGATTTGCGAGGGAATAATATAGGGAAAAACAATCAAACCCAAGCCGATAAAACTGAGCAAAAAAATCAGAATTGTCCAGACAAACGGCGTGCGTTCTTCTTTGTTGGCGAGACTTTTCAGCAGCAGCCCCACCAACAGCACCCCCAGCAAAGGAATCGCGGCAAAGACATAAACTAGCGGTTTCTCAAACAACCTGGCTCTAGCACTTTCGTAAAAAATCGGAGTGGCGATCGTAATTAAAACGGCTCCGATTAAAGTCGTCACCGCCGCAATTTTAGCAGTGCGATAGTGATTTCTTTGCAGTTCGCCCTCTGTTTTCATAATTAGATAGGTTGAACCGATCAAAACATACCCTTGAATCAGCGTCAAAGCAACCAAGATCGATCGCCAATCCAGCCAATCCCAAGTAGTACCCACAAAGTGACCAGCTTCATCAACCGCAATGCCTTCGAGCACCGCACCGAGGGCAAATCCTTGAGCTAAAGCTGCTAAAAAACTGCCAGCACCAAAAGCATAATTCCAGAATAACTTGCGATTAGAATGCTCGCGAAACTCAAAGGCGACAGCCCGAAATATCAAACCAAAAAGCATCATGCAAATCGGTATATACAGCGCCGTTAAAATCGTGCCGTAAGCGAGGGGAAATGCGCCAAACAGAGCGCCTCCCATCAACACGAGCCAAGTTTCGTTAGCGTCCCAAACATTACCCAGACTTGTCATTAAAATGCCCCTGCGTTCCTCGTCATCAGCAGTCAGAGACAAGATTCCGACTCCCAAGTCAAAACCGTCTAGCATGACGTAAAGCAAGAGAAAAATACCTAAAATCACGAACCAAACTTGCGGGAGAAAATGCTCCAAAGCTTGCATAAAATCTCCTATTGTTGTGCTTCTACGGGACGTTGATCGGGAATGTGTTCTGCGGGTTGACTTTCGATGGCAGGTTCATTGTCTAAACCTGGCACAGGCAGACTTAAATTAGGCCCTTGGCGGATAATTCGGCTGCCAAAATACAAGGCACAAACAAACAAAAAGCTGTAAACAACGGCAAAGAAACTGAGAGAAGTTAAAACATTGCTGGCCGGGATGTTTGACACCGCATCAGCAGTGCGAATTTGCCCGTATAAAGCCCAAGGTTGTCGGCCGACACAGCGGACAATCCAACCAGATTCTACAGCAATATATCCCAGGGGAGCAGCTAATACCCAAGCGCGCATCAGCCAAGGTTGACTGCTAATATTTTCAGCAGAAAGTTTGCCTCGCATCCACTGAATTATACTGAACAGCATCAATCCTACAAAGAAGAATCCAATCCCGGACATGATCCGAAAACAATAGTAGATTAAACCCACCATGCGGGGTCTATCTTCTGGCTTCCATTCCTTTAAACCGAGTACGGGTTCAGAGAGTTTTTGTTTGAATTCCAGGACGTATCCTAAGCCATTGGGAATGCTAATTTCCCAGTCATTTTTTTGGGCTTTTTCATTAGGCAAAGCTAGCAAAGTCCAATCGGCTGACTCTCCCGCTGGTGAAGTTTCCCACTTAGCTTCGATTGCTGCTAATTTAGTGGGTTGATAGTGATAAACTTGTTCGGCGCTTAAATGTCCGATGTATATCTGCAAAGGTGCAACGGCGATTGCTGTCGCTATGGCAATTTTTAAAGACTTGGAAAAAAAGGCTTGGTTGCGCTTATTAAGAATGTACCAAGCGCTAATTCCCCCAATGACAAACAGCGAAGTTTCTAACGTCGCAAAAAACATATGAAGAATGCTGTTTAATGCGAACGGGTTCATAATTGCTTGAAAGTAATCGCTGACAATAAACTTGCCATTGACCATTTCTCCACCCGCAGGAGTTTGCAGCCAAGAGTTAGCGACTAAAATCCACACTGTGGATAGGTTAGCGCCGAAGGCTACCATGATTGTAGCGAAATAATGGACGATCGGGTGAACGCGCTCCCAACCAAACAGCATAATTCCTAAAAAGCCGGCTTCTAGCATAAATGCCATTGAAGCTTCAAAGCCCAAAATGCTGCCAAAGAAGTCACCAACAGCTTCAGAAAATGGTGCCCAATTCGTGCCAAACTGAAATTCCATCGGAATTCCTGAAGCTACTCCAATTCCGAAGTTGAGGAGGTAGAGTTTAGACCAAAAACGAGCGTGGTGGTAGTAGTCGGGATTGCGAGTTTTTAGCCACATTCCTTCAACAAATACCAGATAAATCCCCATTCCAGTAGTCAGAACTGGCCACAGCATATGGAATATGGCGGTTAGCGCAAATTGCATCCGCGATAGCGCCACGGTGTTAGATAAGATATCCATCGTTATATTCTTTGCTCAGTTTAAGATAGGTTAGCTTGCACAAATTCCATAATGGACACTGGTTATAATGTAGTGTAAAAATTTGTGACATTTTGTAGAGTTGGCAACTTTTAAGGTTTTATACAGATTTTGGTTGTATCTTCTTGTATGTTAAAATAGGTAGATTATGATTTGCCGTTGGTGGGGGCGGGTTTATGAGATTGTGGGTTTTAGGCATTTATTGTCGGTGAGCCCGCCCCTACAAGATTTATGTTCGGTGAAGGAAAGATTATATTAGCGAACCGTGACTGTATAAGTCAGTTTAAAGGGTTTAAAATTAGCTTTGTTTTGGGCTGTTCCGCTCAATTCAAGTTCGTAAATTCCAGCCTTTGGAAACACAATATCAGCTCCCGGAATGCCTTTGTAATGCTCCGCAGAGATTACTTTTAAAGGCGGTTGCATCAGCGGTTTATCCCCCTGTTTATAACCTTTGGTATAAATGCCTAACTTGCAATTACACTGCTCTAACGGAATAATTTGACCGCCCCTACGAGTCAGCGCAAACCACACTCTCGCAGGCTGTCCGGCGCGGGGGTTGTGGTTGGGTTCTAGGTGAAAGGTAGCGGCTACATCTCCAGAGACTTCGACTTCATGCGCCAAAACTGAAATCGAGTTTAACTGCGGCGCACTGGGAGTTGCTGCTTCAACTAGCAATCCCAAAAAAACTAACAATCCCAAACTTTTACTTTTGTTTGACAGGGGAAACATAGAAATTTTCTAGTGATAAAACTGACCAAAACAAGCGCGATCGCACAAACATAACTAACACCGTAACCACCGCTAACAGGGCTGTCAGCAGTTGATTGTGCAACTTCCATTCAAAACCCCCGAGATAGTGGGAACCGATGAGTGCCGCGTGTACAGCGCACAGCAAGAAAGCTGGAATGCTTAACAGGTGAAGCATTCGCCACAGTTTGCCTAAATAATTTTGAATACGATCGCAACTTGTAACCGCCGCCGGCAACATCAACAGCAGCGCCGTTATCCCAGCCACCATTCCCAACTGATGCTGCGGCAACATGAAAGACACAGCATCAAAATTCCATTGCAGCGTATGATCCAGCATATGAAACGTGTGGGCGACTGCTAAGGCAAACGCACCCACACCCAAGGCGCGGCGGTAGCGCAGCAGTTGCGGCAAAAACTTGCTAACCGGACGCGCCAACAGTGCTAGCATCAGACACAGCAGCGCTGCGTGACCCGTAAAATCAACCATTTCATCGGTTCGCAGCAAGGTAAGAATTCCGATCGCCACCGTCACCCAACCACCCGCCCGAAACAGTTGACTGCGCTTGTCCGCGCTCAATCTGCCAGCAAAAAAACTCACTCCCATCATAGTTGGCAAGGTGCCGAGTCCAAAAGCCAGCATCGTCGCCGCACCCAAAACCGGGTTTCCGGTTTCCGCCGCCTTAATCTGCGCCGCGTAGAGGAAACCGCAGGGAATCAAACCCCAAAGCAAACCCAAACCAATCGGCACCCACCAGTTTTTTTGTGCCGAAAGCTTGCTCATTGTTTGTCCGACTTGATCGTGCGACATTGGGTGCAGCAGCGGCAATCTGGGCAGCAAGTTCGGTTTAATTTGCACTACTCCGAACCAAATTAGCATCGTGCCCGTTAGAAGTGCGATCGCCCGCCGCAATGCGCTACCCGTACCTGCCAAAAGTCCGCCAGCAATTAGCACCGAACCCAGCCCGCCAATTGCAGCACCAACGAAAGCGTAAGCAGCAATTCTCCCCAAATTTAGCAGCAAATGAAAGCGCAAAGCAGCTAATTTATCGTTGCCGGAATTAGAAAGAGAAAACGCCATTGTCAGCGGGCCGCACATCCCGGCGCAGTGACCGAAACTGCCGAGAAATCCCAAAGCGCTAATTAGCAGCAGGTCTAGCATTTTGCTGTTTTTTTCCCAAACAACGCGATCGAATATTGACAAGAGTTGCTTTTACTATTGGACGCTTTTTTCTTAACTTTTTACAAATATTTATCTTAATCCATCGCTTTTGTCAAAAGAGAAGTTGGACAACTTCTCTCAGCCCTCACCCATATCAAAAATGACCGATGACTGATGACTAATAACTACTTTTGTTCGGGATGCGTGGCTTCCGGCGAAGCTGCACCCATTTGATTTATAGCAGCAATTAGCTGATAAAGCCGCCCTAAATCCCGCTGGTTGAAATGCAAAGTTAGGCGCGGCAGATCGAAAGTTTCATCTCCTATTTCTGGTGGCAAAGCTTGACTTTTTTCAATCTTTCCGGTGACAACAATATCGCTAAAATCAGTATTTAGCCGATCGACATTCTCCTCAGAAAGCTCTGTTTTCAAGCGAATTACCAATTTTTCACGCACGTAGCGGCAGGAGTGATAAACCAGATAAAAACTGCCGATCGCCTCGCAAGCGACATTTATATCGTCAGTAATCGTATACAGGCTGCGATCGTCGGCTGAAATCAAACCCCGGCCCCGCAATTGTTTTTGCACAAAATAATTCCAATCAAGCCAATAATCTCCTCCCGGTCGATCGATCAATACCACAGGAGCCGGCCCGAACTTGCCAGTTTGAATCAAAGTCAGACACTCAAAAGCCTCGTCCAGAGTGCCGAAACCGCCCGGAAACAGAGCTAAAGCATCGCTCTCCCGGAGAAAAAATAACTTGCGAGTGAAAAAATATTTAAAATTGAGCAATTTGCGATCGCCCGCAATAAAAGGATTAGAACCCTGCTCGAAAGGTAACTGAATGTTCAGCCCAAAAGAACGTTCAGCAGTCGCCCCCTCGTTCCCCGCCTGCATGATTCCCCCGCCCCCGCCAGTAATCACCATAAACCCCTGCTGGGCGATCGCCCGCGCAAAGTCTCTGGCCATCAAATATTCTGCCGATTGCGGTGACACCCTCGCCGAACCAAAAATTACAATTTTGCGAACGTGACGGTAAGGATAAAACAGCTCAAAAGCGCTCTCCATATCTCGGAGGGAGGCCGCAATAATTTTCCAGTCAAGGCGATCGAGATCCTCTCCGGTCATTTGCACTATAGTAGAGAGCGATCGTTCGATCCACTCCGAGTGCTTCAACATTGGGAAGCGATCGATCAAATCGATCAATTCAGCTTGGAGGGACTCAAAACCTTGACCAGACCCAGAAGAAATCATGAATTTTTCCGAAACGGTAACTATTTGTCGCTACTAAAAATTAAGGGGCAAGCTAAATTTAGAAGCTAATAGCGACCAGCAAATTGCCCTGGTGGCCACTAATAACTTTTCCAGTAGCTTTGCCCCGGTTCTGAAGCGAGTTAGCTTTCGCGGCCCAAAAAGAATAGCGCGAAACCGCTCGCAGTTGGGTTAAATGTACTTTTCCAGAGTGTTGGCCAGAGTAGTTTTCGGAACTGCCCCAACGACCATATCCACCCGCTGACCGCCCTTAAATATCATCAGCGTCGGAATGCTGCGGATACCGTATTGGCTTGCCACGTTAGGATTCTCGTCGGTATTAACTTTTACTACCTTGACCTGCCCTTCATATTGTTGAGCAATTTCGTCTACGACGGGTGCCACCATCCGACAGGGCCCGCACCAGGGAGCCCAAAAATCCACTAGAACTGGAACTTCGCTATCGAGCACTTCCTGCTTAAAGGTAGAGTCGGTTACTTGCGCGGCTGCTGACATCCCTAGCCATCCTTGTAAATACTATTTCTCGGATAACAAGTCTAGCAAAAAGTGTAACCATTTGCGTCAACGATTTTAAGAGAAGGAAGTTGGGCAACAGATGTTGTAACGGATGTAACCGATTCAACCGATGTAACGGATCGATGTTGAGGGCGCAAGACCAAAGGGACAGGGCGATCGGGTAGAACGCAGTATTAGAAATACTTTTAGCTCAAAATTTAAAACTATTCCCCCACTCACTCCCTCCCCACTCTCCCTGACAATCCGGAGCTAGCAGCCTCTGCTCTGTACTTAGTAAATAAGACCGAAGGTTTGGGTAAAAAAGGAACCGCCCGAACAGTAGTCCGGGCGGAGTGTGGTGTGAGGAGTGAACGGAAACATTTGTCTCCGCTTCTTATATTGTGACACCTACTTCTCGATAATTCCACAATATTCTGTAAATTTCGAGACTCTTGAACAAATTTTGTCAAGGTATGCTGGTATTCGATCGGTAAATCTACTTACCCATGCCCAACTGCTGAGCTTTTTGATAGACTTTACCCTCAGTCAGCAGAGAAGGAGCAATTACCACTTCCACTTGCTGCATTTCCTTAAGATCCTTAGCGCCCAAGGTGCCCATGCTAGTTTTCAGAGCTCCGAGCAAGTTGTGCGTACCGTCATCTAGCAGCGCAGGCCCGCGCAAAATTTGCTCCACAGTGCCAGTAGTCCCCACGCGAATGCGAGTGCCGCGCGGCAAAACCGGGCTGGGAGTCGCCATCCCCCAGTGAAAGCCCCTGCCGGGAGCTTCGGCGGCCCTGGCAAAGGGCGAACCAATCATCACTGCATCCGCGCCACAGGCAATGCACTTGCAGATATCGCCGCCGGTAATTAAACCGCCGTCAGCAATCACCGACACGTATTTACCAGTTTCGCGATAGTAGTCGTCTCGCGCGGCGGCGCAGTCTGCTACCGCTGTGGCTTGAGGAACGCCGACACCCAATACACCCCTAGACGTGCAAGCAGCCCCTGGCCCAATGCCCACGAGAATGCCGGCAGCGCCGGTTTTCATTAAATTTAGGGCGACTTCGTAGGTGACGCAGTTGCCCAAAATTACTGGTATCGGCATCTCTTGACAAAATTGAGTTAAGTCTAAAGATGCGATCGACTCAGGGGAAAGAAAAGCTGTCGAGACTACAGTTGCTTGCACAAAAAATATATCGGCTCCCGATTCAGCAACCGCCCGGCCGTATTTGCTCGCACCGGCTGGTGTACCGCTAACGGCGGCAATCCCTCCTCCTGCTTTAATTTCTTTAATTCTGAGGTCGATTAATTCTGGCTTGATGGGTTCGGCATAGAGTTGCTGCATCAGGGAAACAAATTCGTGGTTCCCCACACTCGCGATGCGCTCTAATATTGGCTGGGGGTCGGCATAGCGGGTTTGAATTCCTTCTAGGTTGAGCACGCCCAGTGCTCCCAATTCCGACAGCAAAATGGCCATGCGGACATCGACTACTCCGTCCATTGCGCTGGCGATGATCGGGATTTCTCGATCGATCCCGCCAATCTGCCACTTGGTATCTGCCAAACTCGGATCGAGGGTGCGCTGTCCGGGTACAAGCGCAATTTCATCTATGCCGTAAGCTCTGCGAGCGCTTTTGCCCCGCCCAATTTCAATATTCACGCTGTTTCACTTCCACAATGTATTTAAATTAGACTAACAAAAAGTTAGCCCGCCCGAGTTTAGCTATCGCACGGCTGTCTTTAAAAAAAGCTCGGCACTGATTCTGATTGTATTCTGATTATATGAAATCGAAGGGGATACTTTTCCTCAGCAACGGCCACGGGGAAGACACGATTAACTGTCAAATTCTCAAAGCTTTGAGAGCATCTGGCGCGGATGTTGATGTTTCGGCGATGCCGATTGTCGGTGACGGGGCTGCTTACTGCCGATCGACCGTACCAATTATTGGGCCCACCAGTCAAATGCCATCTGGGGGAGTTTTTTACATGAATCCCCTGTTTTTCCTCAAAGATATTGGGGCCGGGCTAATTGCTTTGACTTGGCAGCAATTGCAGGCTGTTTGGAGGCATTCGCGCCACTGCGATTTGGTGGTGGGGACTGGGGATATTGTCGCGGCGGCGATCGCCCATGCCAGCAACCGCCCCTATATAATTTTTCTATCGGCCCATTCTAGTTATTACGAGGGGCGAGTCGATTTGGGTTTAATCTTGTGGCAGTTGCTTTCCTCAAAGAAATGTCTGGCTGTTTTTACTAGAGATGCTTTGACTGCTGCTGACTTAAACCGACAGGGTTTAAAGAAAGCTCAGTTTGTCGGCAATCCAGTCATGGACAACCTCAATTCTACGGGCAAAGATTTGCAGTTAATACCCGCAGTTCGGACGATCGCCCTTCTACCCGGTTCTCGCCTCCCGGAAGCCACCGACAACCTCGTTTTGCTCCTGGAACTGGTTAAAAAAATTGCTAGTAACTCTACTTTACCGGTGCAGTTTCGGGCAGCTTTAGTTCCGGCTTTAATGCCTCAATTAGATGATATTGCGGCGCGATCGGGATGGCAACACCGATCGGGCAAGCTCATTTTTCCAGCAATCAAACCGTCTTTGTGTGAAGAAAAATTAGTCGAAGTGATGTGCTGGGCCGATGCTTTCGCCGATATTTTGCAGCAGTCTAGTTTAGTCATTGGGATGACGGGAACTGCTGTCGAACAAGCTGTGGGCTTGGGAAAACCTGTAATTGCAGTACCGGGAAACGGCCCGGCGTTTACCTATAGATTTGCGGAGGCTCAAAATCGGCTTTTAGGTGATTCAGTGCAGGTTATTGGCGCACAACCAGCGAATTTGGATATTATCAAGGAAGCTGCTTTGGCAGTCGATCGCACTTTGCAAGATGATAAATATTTAGCCAGTTGCATTCAAAATGGTTTAGAGAGAATGGGGCAAGCTGGTGG
Source organism: Microcoleus sp. S13C4 (assembly GCF_036700865.1). Classification (NCBI taxonomy): domain Bacteria; kingdom Bacillati; phylum Cyanobacteriota; class Cyanophyceae; order Oscillatoriales; family Microcoleaceae; genus Microcoleus; species Microcoleus sp. S13C4. Next base: position 309,827 of record NZ_JAUBPS010000001.1, on the reverse strand, counting down.
CAGCATAAAAATTGCTAATTACGTGGCAAACTATCTGGGTTATTGATTGTGGTAGGTGCGTCAGATTTTAATTTTTCAATCTGCACGAAAAGTCTAATTGTGACGCACTATTTATATCGTTTCCGGTTGCATCGGAATAATAAAATCGAGTCAACATTTAACACTCAACCATTCAGTTTTTCGACCCGCCCGTCAACAGTTAACAGTCAACAGTCAACAATTCCGGAGGAGTGCAACCGGAATTGATATTATTTCCTGCTGCGTCAGTATGAGATTGTTGATTGGTCGCGAAAATAATTGTGGCTGACGCACCCTACTGCTATTTCAACAACTCAGAAACAGTCTTAAATTCGTAACCTTTCGACTGCAAATCCTTGACAATCATCTCAGTTGCTGCTACGGTTTTCGAGCGATCGCCCCCGCCGTCGTGCATCACCACAATCGAACCCGATCGCACATTGTGAATCACCCGATTTGCGATATCTTCCGCCGTGAGTGTTTCTTCATAATCATGGGAATCCACATCCCACATAATCAGTTTTTTGTGCATTTGGGATACCAAATAAGACAAAACTACAAATCGCCTACCCCAAGGTGGCCGAAAACTAATACTGTCTTGCTTAACCCCAACTTCCTGCAAAAGTTTGTCCGTTTTTTCAATCTCAGACAGCAAAAATTGCCGGGGTTTAAACATCATATCTTTGTGAGAGTAGGAATGGTTTGCCAACTCATCTCCCTTCGCGATAATCATTTTCACGATTTCTGGGTGTTTCTCAATATTGCTGCCGATTTCAAAAAAAGTTGCTTTAACTTGATAGCGGTCTAAGATATCTAAAAGCTGATTTGTATAGGGAGGATAGGGCCCGTCGTCGTAGGTGAGGGCCACAACTTTCACTTCGGTATCGGCGCGGTTGATGCCGAAATAATTGTGAAATTTAGTAACTTTAATCAACAGCGATACTGCGAAAAAGAACGCTATTGTGAAAAGCAGAAACTTTTGTAAATTTTTACTTATTCGCATAGCGGGACAAGGCTCCATCGAGCATGAAAGTGGATTGCTGTCAGATTACCACAATTTGTAGCGGATGGCACTAATATCGATCGCGCTTTTCCCGCCAAAAAATGCGGGCAATACGGCAGGCGGCAAGTTTTTGTTGAGGTTTCACGCTATAATACCGAACTCAATAGAGGAGAGAAGAGCGATCGCGCCTGTGAAGATATTTGAAGAGAAAGCCGCCGAAATGGCAGCGCGATCGCAAATTCCGACATTTCAAGCCGTACCCTCCAGCAGCAAGGTAATCATGTCAATTCCCACCACATAAACCAGATCCCCCGGTTTAAAAGTTATACCTTTATCGCACCGGAACAGGGTACCAACTGCTTTGGAAGCGGACGGAGCCGCATTTGTCAGACCGAATTTCTTCATCTACAATCGCTTTTTCCAAATAGCTGATACTCATGATTTTTGGCTCCTAATTCCAAGTTTGCCGGAATTTTGAGATGCGAGCAACTTATAGCTCGACTCGCTAACTCCTTACTCCCCAACTACGCTTCAACTATCAGAGTAATGTTTTCCAGTCTCACGACGCGAACAACTTCACCGGGTTGCAAAGTTATTTCTCGAACGCATTTGGCAGGCCACCAACTGCTTTGAAATCGCACACTGCCGCACTGATTTGGTTTAATTTCTTCTTCAACGATCGCTCTTTCCAAATGGCTGACAGTCATGATTACTTTCTCCTGCTTCTAGGTTGGCCTGAACGTTGGGATGCTATAAACATATAGCTCGACTCCCTAACCCATTGATTTATAACGACGCTTCAACTATTAAAGTAATATTGTCAATTCCGACTACGCGCACCACGTCACCAGGCTCAAAAGTCAGATCTAGATCGCACTTCGCCGGCCACCAACTGTTTTGGAAACGAACGCGACCGGACTCATTAGGTCGAATTTCTTCATCCACGATCGCTTTTTCGGAATTGTCAAAATTCATGATTGCTTACTCCCGATTGTAGATTTCCCTTAACTTCCAGAATTGATCGCAAACGACGCTGCAACGATCAAAGTAATATTTTCAATTCCGACTACGCGAACCACCTCACCGGGTTCAAAAGTCATGTCTCCATCGCACTTCGCCGGCCACCAACTGTTTTGGAAACGAACCCGGCCGCATTCTTGAGGGCGAATTGGTTCATCTACGATCGCGGTTTCAACATCGTTAATAGACATGGCTGCTTGCTCCTGAATATAAACTCGACTCGCTCTGTGTGGAAGTTAGAAGCTTGTCTGTCAACTTCCCCTCCACACTCAACAGTATCCCCGGCCAGCCTCGGCCGTGTCAGTCGGGAAAAGTCTATACAAGTCCACTGTTTGAGCGTGTAAGCGAGTCGGAAAAAGTCTGTTAAAGTTGTGTCAGATGGGTAACGCTAAACCTGGTGACTAAATGGAAGCCGATCGTGCACTGGATTTTACCAACTCGTTACTTGTGGCTCGAAACCTGAAAACTCTCGATAACCTTGACAGCGCGATCTTTCGCGAAGCTTGGCAAGGCGTGCAAGGCAGGACGTACCAACAGGTTGCAGATAGTGAAGGGTATGGAGTAGGGACTGTTAAGGATGCTGCTTCTAATTTGTGGAAGCGACTTTCAGCGCTGTTTGGAGAAGGCGAAAAAGTCAAAAGAGACAACCTTCAAGCGGTTGTAGAGCGGTATTGGCGCAGCTACTCGAAACTAGAACCGCAGTCGGGACAAACTGTTCCGGCCCAAGTATCTCTCGGACTTGATGCTGATTTGGAAATCGAAAACCCGAATTTTTTGGGTCGCTTCGGGGCGATCGAAGATCTCAATACTCTTGTCGCCCAAGGTGCAAAAGTGATTGTCATCCAAAGTGCCGGCGGTATCGGCAAAACAACTTTGGCCAGACAGTATCTCAAATCTCAAGGGTTCGATCGAACCATTGAACTGTTGATGGCAAAAGAGACAGAGAATATCACCGCCTTGGAAAGTGCGATCGAAGAATGGCTCAAGCAAGACTTTCAGGAAGAACCCGGGCCAGACTTTGGCGTCACCTTGGGGCGGTTGAAGCGGCAGCTTCAGACTCACAAAGTCGGCGTATTGATTGACAATTTGGAAGCAGCACTCGACGGACAAGGTAAGTTTATTGAACCCCACCGGCTTTACGTGGAACTGTTGCGAGTTTTGGCTGACGCAGCGGTGCAGTCGGTAACGCTGATTACCAGTCGCGATCGACTTTGCGATTCTGATGTCACCGTCGAACACTACCTGCTTCCGGGATTGGAAGTTGAAGTTTGGCAGCAATTTTTTAGCTGCCGCAACATCAATATAGATGATGTCGCCCTCAAGGAAATGCACAAAGTTTACGGCGGTAATGCCAAAGCAATGGGCATTATTTGCGGCACGATCCGAGAAGATTTTGACGGAGATATGGCGGCTTACTGGCTGGAAAACAGTGAAGATCCGCTCGTTGAAACTGACTTAAAAAATTTAGTCACCAGTCAATTTAACCGCCTCCTGGAACTCGATCCTGAAGCCTATCAACTCCTCTGTCGCTTGGGCTGTTATCGGTATCAAGACGTGCCGACAGTCCCTACTGACGGACTTTTGTGTTTGCTGTGGGACGTGCCCGAAGCCGGACGCCGACAAATCATTAAATCGCTGTTGCACCGATCGCTAGTCGAGTCTCAGAAGGGCGAATACTGGCTGCATCCAGCAATTCGCGAAGAAGCGGTCGATCGGCTCTCGCCCGGAGACTGGGAGACTGCCAACCGCAAAGCAGCCGAGTTCTGGACAGAGAGTGTCGAGATTATTGAAACTGTAGAAGATGCGCTGAAAGCTTTTGAAGCTTACTATCATTATGTGGCAATTAGCTGTTTCGATCAGGCCGCTAGCGTCATCCTCAAAAAAATAAATATCCAGTTTGCCAAAGATTACAAGCTCGGTCAAGCGCTCTACAAATTAGGTTTCTTGCAGCCAATAATTTCAGCAACTACTCGCATCGTCAACAATGTGACTTCTGATTATTATTTGAGCGGTCTATACAGTATTTTAGGAATTTGTTACCGGATTTTAGGCGAAATAAATCAAGCCATAGAATGCCATCAAATATCCGAAATAAAAGCCACTAAATCTTTGCAAATTATAGCGAGAAGTAGCGAACCGGACAACGGTAAACAAGCTGATCTAGAATTTTGGAAAGTTAACGCTGCAATTAATATAGGTTTTTGTCAAATAGAAATGTGGGAGTTAGAACCAGCTAGGGAGATATTTGTCAAGCTGAAAAATTCACGAGACGAAATCGGCGTTAACAGCTATTCGATCGATGTCGGGTTAGCATTCCTCAATTCCTGTGTCGGACCTAAAAAAGAGGCGAATGAACTCGCCGAAAAACTGTATGCCGATCGGGAAAACAGTCAGTTGGTGGGTACGGGATACAAGTTAGTTTTTCTCGCCGCCACCTATCAAAACCTGGGAGAGACAGAGAAAGCTTTGAGCTTGTACCGCCAAGCGATCGCCCAAACCGACCAAAACCATTACAGCACCATCAAAGCCAAAGCTCTCAGCGGTATCGCCGAACTGTACCGAGAACAGGGAGAATTTGACCAAGCCCTGCAGCACCATGCAGAGGCAATAGAAATACTCGATCGAGCTACCGCCAAATTAGACCGAGCCGAAGCTTGCTATCAACTAGCACTAACAGAACAAAAACTTGGTAACATCGAGAAAAGTCAAGAAAATTTTGAGCGCGCCATTCAACTGTTCAGCGAAATGGACGCTAGCAAAAAAGTAGAAAAAGTACAGTTAGCAACCACAAAAAAAATAGAAAAAATACCTAATTAATCGAGCAAAAAATCAGAAAATAGATACAATAAACGAAAGAACAACCATAAACTTTGTAGATATGAAACTAAAACGATTGGGACACGTAGCCGTCTGCGTGCAAGACATAGAGAAATCTGCTGAGTTCTACCTAAACTTGGGCATGGAGTTAGTCTGGAAAGATGCAGACTGGGCTTATTTGAAAGCAGGAGAGGACGGATTGGCGCTGTTGAGTCCGAGTTACGACCAAGCAGGGCCGCATTTTGGGTTTGTATTTGACGATCGTACCGAAATGGAATCCGCCTACGAACAACTCAAAGCCGATGGTGTTTCCGTCACCCACATCCACGAACACCGCGACGGTACTGCATCCTTCTACGGCAGAGATCCAGATGGGAACGGCTTCGAGTACCTTTACGAACCGGCCTGACGATTCTAGGGCTTACGAATCAAAACCCAAGAAACCGGGTTTTTAGCGGTTTCTGCGCGTTGTAACGCCTCTTCTCGACAAAAACCCGGTTTCTGACCACGTGCGATTGCAAACTAAATTAAGTAAGCGCAGAGAAAAAAATAGAATACCCAGATACCCGGCGCAAGCGTTCCTTCTTCCGTTCCCGGAACATCCCTACAACTCCCCGAATAATGTGAGGTACTCACACCGACGCTTCTAAAGTAAGGTGCAGACTCTGAATCCGAAATATATCCACAACTTCCGAAAATCGGCTCGATAATCTAAAATCTAAAATCTAAAATCTAAAATCCTCATGTTGCAGAGAATACAAGTCAGAAACCGCTGGAAATCAATCTTCAAACCCTGGGAAGAAGCAGACCCTTGGCTGTTCGCCGCTTGCATCGCCCTCACCCTCTTCGGCGGAATCATGATCCGCAGCGTCGAAATTAACCAGGGGCTGATCGACTGGTGGCGACACTGGGTAACTGGCGGAGTCGGTTTGTTCCTCGCCATCATCATTTCCCGCTGCCGCTACCAAATACTGCTTGAGTGGAAATGGCCGATTTACATATTAATCAATTTGTCGCTGATCGCAGTGCGGTTTATTGGTACTACAGGGCTCGGTGCCCAGCGGTGGATCAACATCGGCGGCTTCTACCTGCAACCGTCAGAATTTGCCAAAGTAGGCATGATTGTCACTTTAGCAGCTCTCCTGCACGACAAGACTGTCCCCACGGTGGGTAATATGTTGAGGATGCTGGCGATTATGGCTGTACCCTGGGGATTGATCTTTGCCGAACCAAATTTAGGTACTTCCTTGGTGTTCGGCGCGATCACAATGGGGATGTTTTACTGGGGTAATGTCAATCCCGGCTGGCTAATATTGCTATTCTCTCCTCTAATCTCAGTTCTCCTCAATAACCTCTCTACGCCGATTTGGATAGCCTGGGTAGTTATTGCGGGTATTATCGCTTGGCGATCGCTACCTTGGCCCTGGTTGGGGACTTTCGGTGCTGTGTTGGTGAACGTTGTTTCTGGACACGTCGGACATATTTTTTGGAATGTGCTTCAGGATTATCAAAAAATGCGTCTGACAGGGTTTTTAAACCCCGAGAAAGACCCTTTAGGCAGCGGATATCACTTGATTCAATCTCGGATTGCGATTGGGGCTGGGGAACTCAAAGGCAGAGGTTTGTTTCACGGAACGCAAACTCAGCTTAACTTTATTCCCGAACAGCATACGGACTTTATCTTTTCAGCTATTGGCGAAGAATTGGGCTTTATTGGCTGCATTTGCGTGCTGTTTGTGTTCTGGTTAATTTGTTTCCGGTTGGTGACGATCGCTCAAACTGCTAACGATAATTTTGGTTCTTTGCTGGCGATCGGCGTACTGTCAATGTTGATTTTTCAGGTGTTCGTAAATATTGGGATGAACATTGGCTTGGCTCCGGTTACGGGCATTCCGCTGCCTTTCCTGAGTTACGGGAATGCGTCGCTGCTGAGTAATTTTCTCGGCCTGGGACTGGTGGAGGCGGTGGCAAGCCAGCGACAGCGCAAGAAGCGTTGGAATTAGGTCATTGATAATTGGTAATGAGTTTTGGGAATGCGATCGCGCTTTTGATTTATTTCGAGAGATTCTGCGGGCGATCGCATTTTTTTGGATCGGCCTAGGCGCATCTAAATTTTACCCTTCCTGAGCGGAGCCTTTAGGACAGTCAAGTTTGATAAAATTATTATGGGGTGCGCCCGAGAACCCGCCCCTAAATAAAATTTAGAGATCCAACAGCTTAAGTTTATCTACTTAATTAAACCCCTCCTGACGCAAACAATAAATGGTTTTCTGCGCTATGAGTAAGCCACTCAGTTTGCGGCAGTGGACCCCCTAAAGAGGAAGTTATCAATACCTGAAGCCCTTGCCATTATTACATCTTTTTTTGTTCTTCCTTCTTCCTTCTTCCTTCTTCCTTCTTCCTTCTTCCTTCTTCCTTCGCCTCTGATTACTCGTTCATATTCTTGTACGTAGCAACAGCCGAAGGCGAACTCCGGTTTAAATAACGGAATATCCAATACTTAAATACCGTATCCAATATCACTGGAAACGTTGCAATGAACAAAAATATGAACTGCCTATTTTCTGGCAGTCCCAAATGCCTCGATACACCTTCGAGAACTACTTCCCAACCATGAGGCGAGTGGAATCCCACAAACACATCTGTAAACAAAATAATTACGAAAGCTTTCGCACTGTCGCTGAGGCCGTAAATCACATCGTCCATGAAAGACTTTAAAATCTCAATCTCTTTCTTGTTAGTGACGATAATCGCGGCAAAGGCCATGCAGGAAATCAAATCGGCAAAAATATTTTTAATAGCTCCACCACTTTCACCGCGGTATTCCTCCGCTAGCTCAACTGCTTTCTCGGCAATTTTCTTTTCCGTTTCCTCTAAAGAAAGCGACGGAGCAATGCCTATTAACTTTTCAAATTTGAGGTGTTGCTCAAATCTCTCCAGTTCTTGCAATGCTTCTTCTTCCAGGTTAATATTTAGGAAAACTGGGGCATTTTCTTGACCTCTAAAATGGTCAACTATCGGTCCGACTAGAAAGTTTTTGGAAATTTGATTCGTCAACAGCGGAACTAAAATCAAAAGTAAAATAAATCTCAGAGAAATAATTGTTTTTACTTTGGAATTGCGGAAATTTTTAACTACTTCTTTTTCCGCTTCCGGGTCTAAATCTTTAGTAATTCGATTCAAAGTTCCCAAAAGTGATCGCGGTAATAAATTCACTTCTTCATAGTTAGTGTCAACCTCACCATCGTGAATTTGAACCGACGAATTAGCTGAACCTTTATTTTTGGGGTCAGGTGGAGAACTGCTATTTGTTGTAGATTTTGCCTGCAGATTTACTGAACTGACAACCGGAACAATGGCCGTTGATCTACTATTATTAATATACTTGTCGATGACTCCATCAATAAACTCTAGCTTCTCAAATACAAGGGAGGCTCGATCTTTATTGTTTAGATGTAATCCGTGCTGGTGAGGCTCAGCGCTGGGCCCCGTTTTCGGTTTGGCCCCCACTCGCTCCGGCAGTTCCAAAAAAGAACGGCTAGCATTAAACTCAACGATTCTGGTTTGGATGACCTTGAGGTATTTTTGCAGTTCGGATTTAAAGTAAGACAGGGTGCTTTGTCCGTAATCTCCCGATCGCTCAGAGATTCCTTGACCGCCAAAATGCTCGTCTTCGATCGCCTTAATGGCTAACGCAGCATCGTAGGCCTGTTCTAGGGCCCTCTCAGGCGTTTCTCGATACCATTGGTTAGCGCTGTAGAGATATTTTACAATCCTGTGCCACGGAGAAGTATTCATAGCTAAAGCTTGTTAGTTGGCTGTAGACATTAGTGATTAAAGTATTCACAGTATGGTAACAAATTTACATAAATTGGGAACCGAGGTGTCGGATTCAATTTGGATTGTCGGATCTGCCCGCAGTGGCAAAACCACTCGGTTAGTCGAGCAGTTCTGCATTTGGAGCAAAACTGTCAAGCCTTTGCCCACAAAAGTTTCAGGGCCATCGAGTTCCGGGCGGCGGCGGGCTGGACAAACTGCCCCAGCCATTTTAGTCTTAGCGGCTAACGGAGACAACCGGCTAGAATTGGCCGATCGCATCGCCGTCGCTACCGAAGGAAAATATACCTTTCACTCCACAACGCCCTTCGGTTTTTTTGAGCAGGAGGTATTGCTATTTTGGCCCCTGCTAGTTCAGTCGCTGCATTTGAAGGCTCAATTTCCCCTACGGCTGCAACCTGAAACAGAACTGGAACTTGCCGCCAGACTCTGGCGTCGCGAACTAGACGAAGGCATTTTGCAACAAACAGGGGTAAGTCCAAACCGAATGGTGCGTCGAACACTAGACTTATTACAACTTGCTGCTGTCAGCGGTACGCCCAGAGAAGAGATTCCCAGCATTCTGGAACAGGGATTTGCTATCTCAGGCGGCTCGACCAACCTGTGGACTAGCATGGGAGAGTTGCTGGAAAGGTGGCGGGAATGGTGCTTGACGCGGGGGTTCCTGACTTACGGGATTGTTTGCGAACTCTACTGGCGCTATTTGTTGCCGGATGTCAGTTACCAGAAGCATTTGGCCTCTAGATACCAAGCTGTGATCGCAGACGATCTTGACGATTATCCCGCGATCAGCGGCCATTTGTTTGATCGAATGCTCGACCAAGGTGCAGTGGGGGCGTTTTCCTACAATCGGGATGGAGGAGTGCGTTTGGGCTTGGGGGCTGACACGGAATACCTAGCGCGACTCGAAAACCGCTGTCAAAGCGTGGAAAATTTGGACGCAAACGCCGGTTTAGCCCCAGAGATTGGAGATTTAGCGGTAAGTTTAGCAGTTAATTCTGAGGGTTTTTATCCTTTAGGCTTGAGTTTGCCCGGTAAAGTTCGATCACTCCAAACCACTTCCCGGGCTCAACTGCTGCGAGAAACAGCCGAAATCATCGTGGATGCGGTGAAGTCACAAGCCGTGGAACCGCAGGAAATCGCCGTAATTGCCCCTGGGATGGATGCGATCGCCCGTTACAGTTTAACGGAAATTCTGGCGCGAGATGGTATCGCCGCCGTATCTCTCAACGATCAGCGTCCCCTCTCGACTACCCCAGAGATTCGAGCTTTACTCACTTTGTTAGCCTTAGTTTATCCGGGACTCGGCCGTTTAGTTGATCGAGACGGCGCCGCCGAAATGCTGGTAGTGTTGGGCAGCCAGAAACACCGTTCATTGGAAACAGAAGATTCCAACTCGACTTTCAATCTAACATCTCAAATTCACAATCAAAAATCGATCGACCAAGTGAGAGCAGGTTTAATCGCCGATCACTGTTTTTGTCCAGATATCGATCGACCTCAATTGCTGCCAATTACAGCCTTTCCCCGGTGGGACAGACTGGGACACCGAGCAGCCCGGGCCTACGAGCAGATTGTCGAGTGGATCGAACAACAGCGGTCGCAACAGCAGGAGCGGCTGTTGCCGAGTCCAATTGCGCTGCTCGATCGAGCCATCCAGAAATTTCTCATGAACGATAGATACCTCCCCTACGATCGGCTAGCAGCCCTGCGTGAGTTAATGGAAACAGCCAGCCACTACTGGGAAATCAACGGGCGAATGCAGCGCGTAGAACCAACAAACGGCGGCGACTCAGAAACGATCGCGCGGTTCATCCAGTTGTTGCGCCAAGGAACCGTCACCGCCAACCCCTTTCCAGTCCGTCCAGAAGGCCCAGCAGCCAGAGCCGTCACCCTCGCCAACATCTTCCAGTACCGCAGCAGCCGCCGCGCCCACAAATGGCACTTTTGGCTGGATGCCGGATCGCCCCTGTGGCTGAGCGGCGGTGCGGCGACATTGTTTGGCGCCCCCTTATTTTTGCGATCCCAACAGGGGCGTCCCTGGGAAACCGAAGAGGAAACAGCGGCTGACCAACAGCGACTGCGGCGAATTCTGCTAGATTTGTTAAGTCGCTGTTCCCTGCTTTACCTTTGCCACAGCGAACTATCCGTCAGTGGACAAGAACAAACCGGGCCACTTCTGCCCCTAATTAACAGCTCTGTTTCTTGTCAGCAGTCAGCATAAGGCATTCACTTCTGCAGGCGAGAGGCACATCTGTATTCAGCATTCGACATTCGGAAAGAACCAATTATGACTGCAAAGATTTTTATTTTTTCTGGTTTTGGATAAATACACCAGGCTGACTCGAAGCCAGACTTCTAGACTGGATAAAAATGCACCGATATTAAAGTATACCCAAGATAGGCAGCAAAACGTGCAATCATTAATATTTTGATCTCAAAATATGCCCGGCTTAAAAAATATCTATAGCCGTTGCATTTCTGATTTAGTATGTTAGAAATGATCGGGATTATTAATCAATTTTAAGCCCTATTTGTGGCAACAAACTGATACTAATCAGTTTTTAAAGTTAATCGGGATCGTCGTTTAAAGGAGCCAAAATAATGCCCAGTGCAGTGCCAGTAGTAGTTATACCAACACCAACACCAGAACCAACACCAGAACCAACACCAGAACCAACACCAACTCCCACACCAACTCCCACTCCGACGCCGACGGGAACTCCAACTCCCTCCGGGGACGACACATTTGGCGGCATAGACGACACATTGCGCGGAGGCGGAAGTACCTCGCCCGCAGTCATCGGTGGCGTACTCCGCGGCACAGAAACCAACGACTCCTTAGTTGCAAGTCCCGGCCCCGACGTGATTTCCGGGCTGCAAGGCAACGACAACCTGCAAGGAGCCGACGGCGACGATTTAGTATTCGGGGGCGATGATGACGACGTGCTGTTCGGCGGGCCCGGCAACGACGTTCTCGATGGCGGTTTAGGACTCGATACCCTGTACGGAGGTAAAGGCAACGACTCCCTCGACGGGGGAAATAACCCCGACCTGCTGTATGGCAATGACGGCAACGACACGGTAATCGGAGGCGAAGGCAGAGACACGGCTTACGGCGGAAAAGGCAGCGACAGCTTGCGCGGGGGTTCTGGCGACGATAGCTTTTTGGGCGATCGAGGCGACGACATCCTCTGGGGCGACCAAGGTAACGACTCGCTCTTCGGCGGCGATGGCGAAGACTTGGTATTTGGCAACGAAGGAGGCGACTGGCTCTACGGAAACGCCGGGGGGGATACATTTTTTTCCGGCGACGGCGACGACATCGTATTCGGCGGCTCTGGCGACGACATCGTGGACAGCGGTGCTGGCAACGACGTTCTTTGGGGCGAAGCAGGCAAAGACGTAGTGGCAGGAGGCGAAGGCAGAGATGTCTTCGTCATCGGTGCCTTCAGTTCCCCCAGTGGCAGCAGCAGCGTCGGCACTAACGCGGGCTTTCTGACCACAGGCGGCCCCGACATCGCCGATGCCGACATTTTCACAGACTTTCGTCAAGGCGAAGATGCGATCGGGTTAAGTGGCGACCTCAAGTTTGAAGATTTGGTAATCTTCCAAAGCAGCGACACCAAAGCCGGCAGCACAATTATTCGCAACGGCGTCAGCGGCGACTTTTTAGCAGTATTGCCCGGAGTAGACAGCAGAACCCTAGGGCGAAGCTCATTTGTAATTGCCCCCACAGTTCCCGGCAGCGCAACTCCGCTTCCCCTACCGACGCCGACAGACAGTCCGACGCCGACACCGACAGCAAGTCCGACACCAACGCCGACAGCGACGCCGACGCCGACACCGACAGCCAGCCCAACGCCGACGCCGACACCGACGCCCACACCGACGCCAGACCAGCCGGTGCCGACATTCCCGACACCGACAGCAAATCCGACGCCGGCGTTCCCGACGCCGACAGCAAGTCCGACACCGACAGCAAGTCCGACGCCCATCCTTAACCAACCTCCAAAAGCAGTTAACGACAACTTCACCACGGTTGCGGGTCAACAACTCACTCTCAACGTTCTGTTGAACGACACTGACGCGGAACAAAGCGCTCTGACTGTCACGACTTTTGCTCCAGCAAGCAAAGGGAGCCTGGTTCCCGTGGGCGGCGGCGTATTCAAATACACCCCGAATCCGGGCTTCTCGGGTACTGACAGCTTCAGCTACTCGATCTCAGACGGTAACGGTGGCACAAGTCAGGCGGTAGCAAGCATCCGTGTCAGCAGCCCCCCGCAGCTAGTAATTAACGACGGTGTGGTGGTTGCCAAAAGTAATCCTACCCAGACAATCACCGCTGCCGATTTGTTAGTGACAGATCCCGACAACACGCCGTCGGAAATCTTTTACACGATTACCAAAGCCCCCGACGCTACCAGAGGTTTTGTCCAAAGGGGCACCACCTTTCTCAACGTCGGCGGCAAATTCACCCAAGACGATATCAACAACAACATCGTCAAATACAACTTGCTGGCGACAAGTGGCAGCGACAGTTTCACGTTTACCGCCTCCGATGGGTCTGCAACTGTTGGGCCGGTATCCTTCAGCATCACGGTGGTAGATAATATTGTCGATCGCAGCGCACTCCCGGCCAGCAGCTTTACAGGCAGCAACCTCAGCGACTTCATCCTCGGCGGGGCCGGCGACGATACCCTCTCTGGGGGCGACGCCAGCGACATCATGGATGGTAATGGCGGCAACGACCTCGTATTCGGTGAAGCAGGCAACGACTCGGTGGTAGGTGCGATCGGCAACGACACCGTTGACGGCGGACTGGGCAACGACACAGTTGACGGCGGCGACGGCATAGACTCGCTGATCGGCGGGCTGGGCAACGACCTGATGTTCGGCGGCAATGACAATGACAACCTCTTGGGCGGTGACAATAACGACAGCATTGACGGCGGAATAGGCAATGACTCGATATTGGGAGAGTCCGGCGACGACTCGATACTTGGTGGCACCGGGATTGACACCTTACTTGGTGGCATTGGCGACGACTCCCTCGACGGCGGTGCTGGCGACGACATCCTCGACGGTGGGCTGGGCAGAAACTTGCTTGACGGGGGTATCAATAACGATTCCATATCCGGCGGCGACAACGATGAAACGATTTTGGGTGGACAAGGCAACGACACGGGACTCGGAGGTTTGGGCAATGACTACGTGTTGGGCGAGGCCGGCACCGATTCCCTGTTAGGCCAAGCGGGCGACGACACTCTCGACGGCGGTGCCGGCAGCGACTGTCTCAGCGGCGCCTTCGGCAATGACTTGGTGTTGGGCGGCGATGACAACGACTCGCTTTCCGGCGGTGTCGGCAATGACATTTTGGGCGGTGGCAACGGTTCTGACTTGCTCACGGGCGATGCTGGCAATGATTTCTTCTACTACGAAACTCCCAGCGAAGGCGTGGACGTGATTGCTGACTTTAACCCTAACGGCAGCGAGACCGACAGATTTTTGTTCAGGTCGTCAAATTTCGCAGGTTTAACCAACTCAGGAACTACTCTCGATTTCACCAGTTTTATCGTCAGGAATATCGGGTCTAGCGGCGACGACATCAGCAAGCAATCAGTCATTTTGTTTGAATCTAAATTTGATAACGCTCAAGCAGTAAATGCAGTGTTGAAGAATCAAAAGGGTTCGAGCAAAACGGGAGCTTTCTTCGTTTACCTGAACAATACTTTTAACAAGTACGTTCTCGGCTTTGACCCGAATGTGGCAGATGACAGTCTCCCAGCTTTCGATTTGGGAGTGTTGAATTCTATTCCTACAGTGCCGGGAGCGCTCAGCACCGTCATTACTGCATCTGACTTTAAGTTTATTTAGTAGTTTTTGAGTAGCGTCGCAAGGAGTCGGAACAATGCCAAGTGCAGTATCAGTACCTTTTCTCGAAAATCGGCTACCCGATGAGAACGGGGATAGTTTGGATGGCGGCACGGCGCCGTCGCCTACGCCGTCGTCGGGGACTTCGACAACGATGACGGGGACTTCGACAACGATGACGGGGACTTCGACAACGATGACGGGGACTTCGACAACGATGACGGGGACTTCGACAACAATGACGGGGACTTCGACAACAATGACGGGGACTTCGACAACAATGACGGGGACGGGCCCGGATATTTCGATCACCCCGGTGCCCCGGCCACCTCTGACAGTTCCTACGCCTCCCCCACAGCCACTTTTTGTCGATGGCTTAGTTGTCGCAAATGACGGCAGTAACTATTTAATCGGCAGCTTGTTCAATGACACGATTTCCGGGGGTGGTGGCGACGACACGCTTGTGAGTCGGGACGGAGACGATCTACTCAGGGGCGAAGACGGTAACGATTCTCTCAACGGTGGCGCTGGTAAAGATATCGTTGAGGGCGGGCGCGGCAATGACACGGCGCGGGGTGGCAAAGGCGATGACTTGGTTTCTGGCGACCAAGGCGATGATGTAGCTTTTGGCGACCAGGGTAACGATCTTGTCTTGGGTTCTGAAGGCAACGACACGCTGTACGGCGGTAAAGGCAATGACTGTCTGCGCGGCGGTGGCGAGGACGACCTGATTTTTGGCGACAAGGGCAATGACACTGTTTTTGGCGACACGGGTAACGACTGCCTGATCGGCGCTGCAGGCAATGATATTTTGTTGGGCTCCGAGGGCGGGGATGTCATCACCGGCGGTGTTGGTAACGATACTGGTGACGGCGGCGAGGGTGATGACCTGATCTTCGGGGGCGACGGCAATGATTCTGTGTCTGGAGATGCTGGGGATGATATTCTTTCGGGCGATCGCGGATCGGATACTCTGACAGGAGGCGACGGATCGGATATCTTTGTTCTCGGTAGGGTGGGCACGTCGCCTGGTAGCAACGGGTTTCTCACTACTGGCGGCCGCGAAATCGGCGATGCTGATGTAATCAGAGATTTTAAGGCGGGAGATTCGATCGGTCTGGCTGGAGGTTTGAACTTTACAGAGTTAGAAATTTTCCAGGGCCAAGGCTCGAATTCTAGCAACACGATTATTAGGGACAGGCGAACTGGGGAATTTTTGGCGGTGTTGATTGATGTTCGATCGAACTCGCTAGATGAATCTCGGTTCACTACCGGTCAAATACCGCGCGTAAACGACAATCCCTTCACCATTGAGGGAACAACAACGAGTCCCACAACCGGAACCACAACGAGTCCCACAACCGGAACCACAACGAGTCCCACAACCGGAACCACAACGAGTCCCACAACCGGAACAACCACGAGTCCCACAACGGGAACAACCACGAGTCCCACAACGGGAACAACCACGAGTCCCACAAAGGGAACAACCACGAGTCCCACAACGGGAACCACAACGAGTCCCACAACGGGAACCACAACGAGTCCCACAACGGGGACCACAACTCCCACACCAGCGACCACAACGAGTCCAACACCAGCGACCACAACTCCCACACCAGCGACCACAACGAGTCCAACACCAGCGACCACAACGAGTCCAACACCAGCGACCACAACTCCCACACCAGCGACCACAACTCCCACACCAACCGGGACAACCACGAGTCCCACAACGGGGACAACCACGAGTCCCACAACGGGGACAACTGCGAGTCCCACACCAACAACAGGGACATTGCCGACACAGGTTCCCAGTCCGAGTCCGACTCCGACTGCAGGCGGGACAACTCCGAGCCCGAGTCCTTCGATCGTCCCGACTCCAACTGCGGCGCCCCCAACTCCTCCGCCTTTGGGCGGTGGGCCGACTCCGCCGAGTTTTACATCTCCGACTCCTAACCAGCCGCCGATCGTGGAAACTGGCAAGACACTGACTGGTTTGCAAAATTTGCCTCTGTCTCTGAGCATTTCGGCGCCCAGCGACCCGGAGGGCCAGCCACTGTCGATCGCGGTAGTCGGACTTCCCAATCCTACTTTTGGTCAGGTAATTACGGGTACAAACCCCCTCACCGTGAACCAAAAGTTAACGGTTCAGGATTTACTTGGACTGAAATTTCAACCTGGAACAAACGTGATCGGGCCAGCCGGTTCTTTCAGCTACAGCGTAGCTGACGACCAAGGCGGCACGGCAGCAGCGTCAGTGGCAATTAACATCAATTCTTTCAATACCTCCGTAACTGTTCCAACTACCCTGTCGCCGATTGCTGTCAATGACGGCATCGTATTTACGAGTACGAATAATTCGCAGCCCACTTTCATCGACGTGCTGGCCAACGATTCCAGCCCGCAACAAGGGCCGCTCAACATTATCAATGTCAGCACACCGCAACTGGGGATAGCTGTAAATCTTGTCTCTCAAGTGCAATTCATCCCCGGCAACGTAGCGGGTACAACTGCTTTTACCTACAGCGTCAGCGACGGATTCGGGACAATTCCCGGAACAGGTACTATCACCGTTCAAATCTTGCCGGCTGATAGCGGGCCTAACAATTTAGTTGGGGGTTCTTTGCCGGACAATTTGGACGGTTTGGCGGGCAGCGATACTATTGATGGTCAAGGCGGCAACGATACGATTAACGGCGGTGTGGATAACGACGTGCTCGTAGGGGGCCTCGGCGCAGATACCATGACGGGGGGCGGC
The DNA here is from genome assembly GCF_036700865.1 of Microcoleus sp. S13C4. Lineage (NCBI taxonomy): Bacteria > Bacillati > Cyanobacteriota > Cyanophyceae > Oscillatoriales > Microcoleaceae > Microcoleus > Microcoleus sp. S13C4. Next base: position 292,497 of record NZ_JAUBPS010000001.1, on the reverse strand, counting down.
GGCAGCAATCAATTCCGCTATACCAGCCCTGCACAAGGTGGGCCGGCTTTTGATGCGGCTTCTTCGGCTGCGATCGATGCTGCGATCGCAGCGGGCGGATACGATGTGATTACCGACTTTAACGGCCTCGGTGTGCCGATCGCCGATCAGTTTAATTTTGCCCCAGGATTCCCCAATCTCAGCAATGGCAGTCAAGTTCTGCTGAATGTGCAGACAACTGTTTCTGCAAATATTCTGGGAGGAACTGCTTTCTTGTTTGCTTACGATTCCGGCGGCAATACTTACATCATTTATGACGGCAATGGCAATAACGTCGCCGGTGCGGATTCTCGCATTTTGGCGAAGTTAAATGGTGTAACTGGGGTTTCTTCTCTTTCGGGATTTGACTTCACGTTTATCTAAAAAGAAAATATCAGAGGTTTGAAACCGCAGATTAACGCAGATTAACGCCGATTTAGTTGGCAGTTTATCTGCGTTAATTTGTGTTCATCTGTGGTGAAAAATTAAATCTCCTTCTACTCAGAAAACAATCCCAACAAAGAGCCAAGCATAGCACTGAACTTTGAGAAAAATCAGAGGTTGGAAACCGCAGATAAACACAGATAAACGCAGATTTTCTTGGCGGTTTATCTGCGTTGATTGGCGTTCATCTGCGGTTAAAAGTTAAATCTGATTTTCCTCAGAAAAAAGGCCCAACAAAGGGCCGAGAATAGCGCCGAAAACAAAGCCGCCAGCGTGGGCCCAGTAGGCAACTCCGCCGGATTCCATGCCGACACTTGCCGGGGCATTTAAGGAAGCCAAGCCACTCAATGCTTGCTGTGCAAACCAAAATCCTAGAAAGAAGAAAGCGGGGACTCTGACGGTGGTAATAAATATTCCCAACGGAAGCAGTGTCAGAACTTTGGCTTGGGGATATCTGAGAATGTAAGCTCCCATCACGCCTGCGATCGCGCCGCTAGCACCTAGGGACGGAATGGCAGATGCTGAGGAAAAATACCACTGAGTTAGTGATGCTAAAACGCCGCAAGTAAGGTAAAATATTATAAATTTGACGTGTCCTAAACGATCTTCTACGTTGTTGCCAAAAATCCACAGAAATAACATATTTCCGGCAATGTGGAGAAAGCCTGCGTGCAGGAATTGGGAGCTAATTAGTGTCGTCCATTCGGGAAATGGCGAAACTGGCAGAGCAACCCGACACATATTGCTTAACTGGCAAGGAACTACGGCCCAAGAGTAGAAGAATTGGGTTAATTGTCGATCGCCCAAACTGAGTTCGTACAAAAATACTAATATGTTTGCGGCAATCAGCCCGTAGGTGACGTAGGGAGTGATAGTAATGGGATTTTCATCGCGTAAGGGAACCACAGCCTTTTTTTCCTCATCAAAATATTGGCAACACAGTAGCGCATTTATTGCCCAGGTGTCTCCTGTCTAAAGGAAGAGGGAACAAGCCAATCGATTTTAGATTTTAGATTTTAGATTAAAGAATTGAATAATTAAAGAATTGAATAATTGAATAATTGAATAAAGCGACTTGACGGATGTATCCGGGGGGTGGTTATCGGATACTATATTTTTTATTTCTGCAGGGATGAATCCGGGGGCTTGTACTGCCCCCGGTTGCCGCAAGCTTCCTTCAAACCCGCCGTGTCGCGCTGAAACAAAAATAAAACCCTCCACCTTCGAGTTAGTTGAATATCTGCTTTTTAGTGTTGGGTTTTATTTTACCGCAAAGGGCTATATTGTAGGATTGCAGAGCAAGTTTGTAGTTGCGATATTGGTGCGGGTTTTCACCTATCAACAAAACTACAAACTTATTTATCACCTTAGTGATTACATTTTTACAGCGGGGCTAGTCGAAGGTTTAGGCGACTTAATTTCCTGGGAAACCGCACGGGCGCGGAAGAGTTTAGCAACGACTTGCTCACACTTCGACAAATCCGATTCTATCTCTGTCAAAATGGCCGTTGATACCGGATCGGTGAACTTCACCCGCAGGTTGTTGATATCGACAACACCGGTTTGCAACTCACCTAGAGTACTCCGCAGCAAGAACGTTTCGTCGGTTCCTTGCATCGAGGTTTTTAATTTAGCGTATTTGTCAGCAATTTGGGCAGGAATTGAGGGTTTTTCACCAAAATCGTTGAGGCGTTTTTCGAGAGCGAGGATGTGGTGCTGTTTGTTTTGAATCATTTCTGCAAGGAGCGATCGCAACTCGCTGTCTTGGGTTTTTTCCGCATAACTTTGAAAGGCTTCGCTAGAATAGCGTTCCCCTGCGAGGGCGGTATTCAAACCTTTAACAATGTCGCCTTGTGTAGAACCTCCCCAACCATTAGCTAATTTCCACCATTCTGCATTTGTGTCCGTTTCTTCTGGCAAACCGGCTTCTTTTCCGCCGTAACCGAGGCGAGCCATAATTGCGGTGGTAAATATTGCTAAATCTCCCGGTTGGCGGGAAGTGATTAAGTTACCGTCAACTACTAAAGCGTCGTTAATGTAGTTAGCTCCGGCATTAATCATGTCTGTTTTAATTGCCAAAAAACCAGTTGCTTTTTTGTCTTTTAACAAGTCGGCTTCAATCAAAACTTGCGGGCCGTGGCAAACAGCAGCCACGATTTTTCCTTGCTCAAATGCTTCTTTTACAAACCTTACTGTATTGGGATTAGTCCGCATTGTATCGGGAGCCATGCCGCCGGGAATTATCACTGCATCGAATTCTGCGGGTACTGCTTCTGTGGTAGTTCCGTCAGCCTGCTGGGCAACTTTTCCTTGTTTCCCTGCATACTTTTCGTTTGTGCGCGAACCGAGGACAACTACTTCAAATCCTGCTTGTTTTAAGGCGTTGTAAGGAACTAGAAATTCGGAATCTTCAACTCCATTTTCGATGAGTATGGCAACTCGTTTTGTGTTGCTACCTTTATCTGTTGTCATAATCAACTATCCTCAGACTATCTTTTATTTAACCCTAAATGATTTATGATGTTTTTAGCGTCTTGCTAAAGTGATAACTTAGTAAGTTTTAAAAAGTGTCAGCGTGAGCCTTGAGAGGTATTTTACAGTAATTGTCTCAATGCACGTAAGAGGCTCCATTAATGTCGATCGTAGTCCCGGTAGCGTGCGTAGCCAAACCCGACGCTAAAAACGCGATAACATTGGCAACATCTTGAGGAGGAGCGATTTTGCCGATCGGGATATCGCGAATAATATCAGCTTCACCGAACTCCTGAATAAACTGATTAGACATTTCCGTACTGACAAATCCCGGTGCAACTGTAAAAGCCAAAATATTCTCAGCCGCAAACCCTCTAGCAATGCTGCGAGTTAAAGCAACAATAGCACCTTTAGAAGCGGCGTAGTGCAGATAATTCGGGTCATCGCCGCGAAAAGCAGCGCGACTTGCTATATTAATAATTGTACCGACTCTGCGAGTTTTAAAATGAAGAATTGCTTCCCGGCACAAGTCGGCAGTGGCAATTAAATTAACTTGTAGAGTTTGCTGCCAAGCTGACGACCAAATATCGAATTTATCCTCGATACCCGCTGACTGCATAATTCCAGCGTTATTAACTAAAATATCAATATGACCCCGCCATTTTAAAGCATCTCGCCACAAAGTCGAGGCCGCGTTTTCCACCATCAAATCTGCGGCCAATAAATAACAGCGATCGCGCGCAACACTTGCTGCTACAGCTTCAGCTTCTTTCTGACTGCGAAAGTAATGCAAAATCACCTCAGCCCCAGCATTAACCAGAGTCCGCACGGTCACTGCACCAATCCCTTTCGAGCCACCAGTTACTAAAATTACCTTTCCGGTTAAATCAATCATTTCTGTCTCTCTTTTCTCTTTCTCTGCCCCTTCAACACCCTCTGCATTTAATAAAAAGAATAAATCCCCTTTACACCAAAAATATAATTGCTATATGATACAGCACATTCCATCTAATGTATATGCCATTGCCTCATGCTGATATAGCAAGTCTATTTGAGTCATGAATGTAGAACAACCTGAAACGCTTGTGATGATTGAATCGATTGTTTACAAATCAAATGGTTTTGCTATAGATATCTGCCACAAACATCTCCAAAAACTTCCCAATCTTTTCCCAGGTTGGTTTGTATGGGAAATAGAGGCACTGGTTACAGCACTATAGCTTCTTTCTCCTTAAACTCCATAACTACACTGGATTCGGCAGCAGAGGGCGAATTAACTCCATAATTCGGTCAGAATTAAAATTATTGATATAATCCGTTAGTGCGGTGGACAAACTTGCTTTGGATTTGGGAATTTGTACGATTAATTCGTTCATAACTTCGGTATCGAGATAGTAAGCGGCTTGATACATTTGTTCTAACCAGTGAGGGGGCATCATGGATAGAGCTTCTACAGACACCGTTTCAATCAATAGTTTTTGTGGAGTTTGTTCTAGGACTTCGTAGATATATTGCACTCCCAAATATTTAGCAAGTTTGTCAAAGATTTCTCTTTGCTGAAAGGGCTTGCTTATAAAGTCGTTACAGCCAGCCATAAGAACTTTCTCTCGATCTTCTTCAAAAACACTGGCAGTTAAAGCAATAATGACAGTTTCTTGGCTCTTAGGGCGTTCTCTAATATATTTAGTAGCTGTGTAGCCATCGACGATCGGCATTCGTAGATCCATCAGAATCAGGTGGGGCCGCCAACTCTCCCACAGTGAGAGTGCCTCCACTCCCTGTTTTGCTTCTCTCACCTCCAAACCAATCGAGGTAAGGATATCGACTAACAAGCGGCGATTTTCTTCTAAATCTTCAACAATTAGAATCCGGTAAGTTGGTTGTCCGGGAGCTAAACCAATTACTCTTTGATTACTTGATTCTGGGGGTACGGATTCTGCTTCAGGTAACTGTACAGGAATCTCAAAGGAGAAAGTGCTACCTTGTTGCAAAGTGCTTTTAACGCGAATTTGACCGCCCATGAGTTTGACGAGTTTTTGACTGATGGCTAAACCAAGTCCACTGCCTTGACTCAAATTATTCCCAGCTTGGGCTTGCACAAATACCTTAAATAGGCTATCAATTTCTGTGGGTGCAATTCCTACGCCTGTATCCTCAACTTCAAAACATAGGTGACAGGATGTTTTGTTTCTTTGCGTTGCTCTTACCCGTAGGGTGACGCTTCCTTGGTTGGTAAACTTAATCGCATTACCGAGCAGATTGACGAAGACTTGATAGAGTTTTTTCTCGTCGCTATGCACAAATTTAGGAAGGTCGGGAGCTAGCTCGCAAATTAGTTGCAATTCTTTAGATTGGACTTTAACTTGGAACATTTCTTCAATAGAAGCCAACAAATTTGTCAAATCAAAGTCAGAAAGATTGAGAGTCATCCGTCCACTCTCTATTTTGGATAAATCTAAAATCTCGTTAATCAAGTCCAATAAATGTCTACCGCTACGGTTGACAATCTGTAAACGTTCTTGGAGAGAAGGAGTCAGATTTCTCTCATAGCTCATCAATTGCGTGAATCCCAAAATTGAGTTCAGGGGGGTGCGGAGCTCGTGGCTCATGTTGGCGAGGAAGACAGTCTTGGCTTGGTTTGCTTCATTTGCTTGGTGAAATTCCAACTCAGCTTGTTTGCGATCGCTAATGTCAATTAAATATCCCAAGATTTCTACTGGTGTACCTAAACGATCTCGAATTAGCCTAAGCTGACTGAGCATCCAGCGATAAACCCCATCGGAGCGACGAAAACGGTATTCGTGGAAAGAAAAATCATTAACAAATACATTTGCTAAACCATTAAGCACTGGTTCTACATCATCTGGGTGTAAGTGATTCACCCAAAATTTAGAATCTTCTAAAAACTCGCGGCTTTCGTAGCCCAATATATCTTTGATATTTTCGCTGATGAACGTTGCGCCATAATCGCCAGCAGGTTTACTGCTAAAAATGACAACGGGGCTGTAGTTTAGAAGAAAGTGGAGGCGATTTGTCGTCGCTTGCAAGGCTTGCTCAGCCAGTTTTAGCTCTGTTGCGTCCTCCTGAACGGCAACATATACAGTTCCGTATTCAGGATGCTCAAACATGGATGTATGAACTCTGCACCAAAAGACAGTTCCATCTTTCTTTTTATTGTGGACTTCATATTTCGCTTGCCCCGTCTCTTCAATTTGAGTGACCATATCTAGAACGCTTACATCTGGTGTAACCTTTGTATCGACATAATTCAAGACACCAACGTATTGACCTGCGAGTTCGCCCTCTGTGTAGCCAAACAAAGCGTCAAAGGTAGGATTGGTGTAGACGATCATGAGGTCTGAGGCTTTAATCAAACACACTCCTCCTCCCATGTTATTCATGATAACGCTTTGGAGTTCTAGCGTTTTTTGAGCTTCTTTTCGAGCCGTAATTTCTTGGATCTGAGAAATAAAATGCAGTGAATTTCCCTCTTCATCTTGTACGAGGGAGCCGTTAAGAATAATCCAAATAATATGTCCTTGCTTATGGAAATACCGTTTTTCCATTTGGTAAGTGGAAATTGTTCCTGCTAATAGTTGATGTGCATAATTAAGATCCCCGTCTAAATCGTCAGGATGGGTGATGTCTTGGAAAGTTAACGCTAACAACTCTTCTGAGGAGTAGCCAAGAATCTGACATAAGGCCGGGTTGACTTTAATCCAGTGCCCATCAAGTGAAACGATCGCCATTCCGATAGAGGCATCTTCAAACGCATGGCGAAACTGCTCTTCACTGTTTCGTAAAGCCATCTCAATTTGTTTGCGATCGCTAATATCGCGCAGAATAACAGTAAATACCATTTCGTCTCCCATTTCCAGCCTAGAAATAGAGGCTTCAGCCGCAAACTGCGTTCCATCTCGACGACGACCCAAAATCTCGCCTCGTTCTCCCATCCTTCGCGCTCTGCTAGAAGAGTGTGCAAATTTTTTGATATGCTGCGGATGTGCATCTCTAAACTGTTCTGGCAGCAGTAAATTCAGTGGCTCCCCTAAAATATCCTCCATTTTATAGCCAAACATCTTTTCTGCCCCTTGATTAAACAGGGTAATGCGTTGAGTGCGATCGACTGAAATAATTGCATCATTGGCGATTTCTAGAATTCCCGCAAAACGAGCCTGCGATTTTTGTAAAGCATCTGTTCGTTCAGCCACAAGAACTTCTAAAGTTTCGTTAAGTTTTTTAATTTCTGCTTCGGCTTGCTGGCGCTTGTAATCTATCTGATCCAAAAATCGAGCTGTCCCCAAGATGAGAATTGAGAAGGTGAAAACCATAACTGTTGAACGCAATGTATAGCCAAAATTAGCGTTATACCAGCCTGAATTCTCTCCCTGAAGAGTGAACCAGTTCAGTGTCACTGGAAAGATTGTCCCCCAAGGCAGCAACCATCGAACCATTACTCCCCCGACCAGGGGACTGGTTACTACTTGCATTAATCCTTCATTAGGGCGGAGGAATAAAATTCCTCCATAGAGGATGAAAAAGGTGGCGATCGTGTTTAGGGGTTGAGTCGTCGTAATTGTGACCAACCGTTCAAAAATATCGACACTGAATATGTGTCCAAATAAAGCTAGTAGAGAAATTAAAGCTGCAACACTACTAAAAATCTGAGCCAACCAAGTGTGTCGTTGGGAATTTTGCCCTAACAGTAACAATGCTACTCCCATCAGCACAAAATTTAGGGCGGTATTGACTCCAATGCTTCCCGGATCAGGAGTCGCTGAAGAAACGAAATCTCGGAAAAGCCACTGATCAATACCCAGCTTCCAACCAAAAATATACTGGCTCAGCGTCAGCATACCGACGATGATTATGAATCTTGCCATCCCTTGAGCGATGCGATTGTGCAGTCGGGTTCTTGGGTACTGCAACAATCTCAAAGATACTCCAGCCAGCAAAAAGCAAATTGCCGTGTTTGCTTTCATGGTCGAAGCCATACCGGGAAAACCGCTTTTGAGTAGCGAGATGTCAAATTGCCAACCCAGCAGCACGAGACATCCGATCGCAATGACGAGTAGACTGGCCATGTGAGAAATGCGCTTGTTCATAAATCGGCTGTTTGAGTTGACACATTCTTCTTCTAATGTTATGTGCAGCTAAGAAGAGTAACCACGGGGGGACTGCCCCTACCCGAACAATTCAGATTTTGTATGGCTGCGCCCCCTTGCCAGTCGAATATCTCGGGGATCGCAAGATTTCTTTGTGTGTAAAGTGAGCTTTATAATCTAATAATTCAACTATACTATTGGTGCATAGGGTTATATTCCTCTAGCAGGAAACTCGGGAAATCAGTATGATTGTCGATAGAACTAGCGATAAGATTAGCGAGCAAGCTACAAACTACCGAGGCAATATTTTAATTGTTGACGATCTGCCTGATAACCTGCGTCTGCTCAGGGATACTTTGAGGGAAGAGGGTTATAAAGTTCGCAGTGCTATAACAGGGGCAATGGCTATCCGAGCCGCCCAATCGCCATCGACGGAGCTAATTTTACTAGATATTAAATTGCCAGATCTTGATGGCTATGAAGTTTGCCGACAATTAAAATCAGATGAGCGCACCGCAGACATTCCAATAATTTTTTTGAGTGCTCTCAATGAAACTTTCAATAAAGTGCAAGGGCTGGCTGCCGGAGGGGTAGATTATATTGCTAAGCCATTTCAAGTCGAAGAAGTATTAGCTCGTGTCGAAACCCACCTAACTATCCGACGGCTGCAACAAAGTCTCCAAGAGCAGAATTTACGTCTCTTGATAGAAATTGAACAACGGCAACGTCTCGAAGAGTCTCTCTTTTCCGAAAAGGAATTGGCTCAAGTGACACTACAATCCATTGGCGATGCGGTCATTACTACTGATGCCCAAGGTAAGGTGAGATATTTCAATCCTATAGCTGAGCGACTGACAGGCTGGAAAACTCATGAGGTTCAAGGAGTTCCTTTCTCTACAGTCTTCGTAATTGTTGATGCAGTAACGCGAGAGCCAGTAGAGAATCCTATAAACCAGGCTCTATTAGAGCAGCGAATTGTGACCTTAGCTAACAATACTATTCTGATTGCCGATGATGGAACCGAGTATCCCATTGCTGACTCGGCAGCACCTATTCGAGACCGCCAAGGTCAAATTATTGGGGCAGTAATAGTCTTTCATGATGTTACTGAATCGCGCTATCTCAGCCGTCAACTATCTTGGGAAGCCAGTCACGATGCCCTAACGGGGTTAATCAACCGTCGAAGATTTGAGCAGCACCTAGTTGAGGCGATCGCCTCTGTTGAAGATAGCAATCAGCAGCACGCTCTCTGTTATTTAGATTTAGATCAGTTCAAAGTCGTTAACGATACCGCCGGTCATATTGCTGGCGATGAGCTACTGCGCCAAATCACCGCACTTATTCAAGAGGGAGTCCGTGCTAATGATATGGTAGCTCGCTTGGGAGGTGATGAATTTGGTATTTTACTCACTCAATGTTCGCTCTCTCAAGCAACTCAGATTGCGGAAAACCTCAAAGACCTAGTGCATCAGTTTCGGTTTATTTGGAATGGCAAAACCTTTATTGTCGGAGTCAGCATTGGAGTTGTTGCTATTGACCAAACAAGCCAAGATTTGAGGGAGCTTCTGGGAGCGGCTGATGCAGCTTGTTATGCCGCCAAAGCCCGAGGGCGAAACTGTGTTCATATTTATCGTCTAGATGATGGCGAACTAATTAAACAACGTGGTGAGAGGCAGTTGGTTTCCAAAATCAGCCGAGCGCTGGAAACCAATAGTTTTTGTCTCTACTACCAAAAGATTGTCTCTATTACTTCTAAACCATTAGTAGAGCATTATGAGATTTTGCTCAGAATGCTCGACGAAAATGGACAATTAGTATCTCCAAATGAGTTTATTCCAGCCGCCGAGCGGTACGGGTTGATAACTGAGATCGATTGTTGGGTAATCGCAACTTTTTTCTCTAATTATCACAATTTGCCGGAGAGAGATGTTCAGAGTACAGGCTTGTATACGATAAATCTTTCTGGGGCTAGCATTAGTAACAATCAGTTTCTGAGGTTTTTAATCAAACAATTTTCTCGCTACCAAGTCCCACCCCAAAGCATTGGTTTTGAAATCACGGAAACCGCAGCAATCGCAAATTTTGAGCAAGCCAGATATTTCATAAGTGAACTCAAAAAAATTGGCTGTCGCTTTGCTTTAGATGATTTTGGCAGTGGATTGAGTTCGTTTGCCTATCTGATGAATTTACCAGTTGATTATTTAAAGATTGATGGTGCTTTTGTCAAGAATATTAGTCATAATTTGATTTCTCAAGCGCTCGTTGAAGGCTTTAATCGTATTGCCCATGCGATGAATCTGCAAACTATAGCTGAGTTTGTCGAAGACGAGACTATCTTAGAAAAATTGCGGGAGATTGGAGTAGATTATGCTCAGGGTTATGGGATCGCTCGCCCTGTTCCTATTAATTTTAATCGGTAGCCATCGCACTGGGCCAGCGGGCCCATTACCTCACGCCTGCCCCCTGTCAGGAGGCCTCTAAGAGTCGATCGCCCGCTGCTACAAGGCTGGCTGAATTTACTGTGTCACATTTAGATCCAATGTGCTGTAATTGTAAAGGATTGAGTGTTCTATTGGAAATAAACCGGAAAATTTGCCATGAAAGCAGTTGCGTTCGATCGCTACGGTTCAGCCGAGGAATTGCTGTACCGAGAATTGGAAAAGCCGATCGCCAAATCCAACGAATTGTTAGTGCGAGTTCGCGCTAGCAGCGTCAATCCCGTAGACTGGAAAATCCGGCAAGGACACCTGCAACTATTAACAGGATTTAACTTTCCTCGAATCGTCGGTTCTGACATATCGGGAGTTGTCGTGGAAGTCGGCCGGGAAGTCACCAAATTTCAACCCGGAGATGAAGTTTATACTTTCTTAAATCCCATCAGTGGGGGTGCTTGCGCCGAATACGCGGTCGTGCCAGAATCCGATGCAGCAATTAAACCGAAAAACATCACTCATGCAGAAGCAGCAGGAGTACCGATCGCAGGTTTAACTGCTTTGCAATCGCTCAGGGATTTGGGTCAAATCCAAGCAGGAAACCAAGTATTGATTAACGGTGCTTCCGGCGGAGTTGGCACTTTTGCCGTGCAAGTTGCGAAAGCAATGAACGCGGAAGTAACGGGAGTTTGCAGTGCTAAAAATAGAGAGTTTGTCAAGAGTTTGGGAGCGGATTTTGTCCGGGATTACGCAGAAATTGACTTTACTCAACAGCCCGAAAAATATGATATAATCTTGGATGCTGTCGGGACAAGAACATTTGCTGAATGCGAAAAAGTGCTGCAACCAGAGGGAGTTTATATCTCGACTTTGCAGAGTTTAGACAACCTCGCACCGATGTTAACAAGCTGGTTTATATCGGGTAAAAAAGCTAAATTCATTCTAGCCAATGCCAACACGAGCGATTTAGGGGCTTTGCGGGAGTTAATAGAATCCGAGAAAGTTGAGCCGATTGTCGATCGCACTTACAGCTTACAAGAAGTAGCAGCAGCCCACGCTTACAGCGAAACCGGCCGCGCGATCGGCAAAATTGCGATCGGGATTGAATAATGAAGGCAATACACGGATTTTGACACCCCTACACGGATTAATTATCGATCGTTCCTTCTGCTGCTGAAGTCAGAATGAAGAATGAAGAAGGAATTCGGAGCAATTATGAAATAACTATTCCAAATTACGAATTTCCAATTACCAATTTTCAATGACCCATTCCCTCTTCCCAATTATCCCTTACCAATTACCCATTTCCTATGACTGCTCCCTCAAACTTGGAGACACCCGAACAAGGTTCCGAGAACAACCTCGAAGCAATTAGCCAGGAAAACAGCATTGCACCAATCGCAGGCGGTGCGATGGGTTCTCGCAACTTAGAAAACGAATTTCTCGACGAACTTCCCGACGAAGTTGAGATGTCTTTGTTCGAGCATTTAGAAGAATTGCGTCTGCGACTTTTCTACTCGCTAATTGCAGTAGTAATCGCTGTAATCGGTTGCTTTTTAACAGTTAAACCCATCGTGCAACTGCTAGAAGTACCGGCCGGTCCCGTCAAGTTTCTGCAACTAGCTCCCGGCGAGTATTTCTTTGTTTCTATCGAAGTAGCCGGATACAGCGGCTTGCTCCTCGCCACTCCGTTTATTTTTTACCAGATAGCGCTGTTTGTTCTCCCCGGCTTGACTCGCAAAGAACGCAGGTTGCTGGGGCCTGTATTTTTCGGTTCAAGTTTCCTATTTTTGGGCGGGTTAGTCTTTGCTTACATCGCTCTGATTCCGGCGGCGCTCAACTTCTTTGTTACCTATGGAGCGGATGTTGTAGAGCAGTTGTGGTCTATCGACAAATACTTTAAATTTGTGCTGCTGTTAATGTTCAGCACCGGCTTAGCTTTTCAAATCCCGATCGTCCAAGTATTGCTCGGCGTTTTGGGCATAGTTTCTTCCAACCAAATGCTCTCCGGCTGGCGGTATGTAGTCTTGGGAGCGGCAGTTTTGGGAGCGGTGTTAACGCCTTCTACTGACCCTTTAACGCAAAGTCTTTTAGGAGGTGCGGTGCTGAGCTTGTATTTTGGAGGGGTTGGTTTGGTAAAGCTTTTAGGGCGCTAAAAACTCCACAGAACGATCGATCGACTGGCAGCAAAAAAAATATAGAGACCCGATCGCCCGCGCCTCTATAATTACTAAAAGTTAAAATTCAACACCAAAGTTTTGTCAAAACTTTGACTACATTCGGAACTGTTCGACTTCGGGAGTATAGCCGATCGGCAAAATGTAATCGAGATTCTCGTGGGGACGAGCAATTATGTGATACGATAGCAACTTTCCGCCATCGACCTTTTTAACTGATTCAATTCCAGCAGCAACGGCTGCTTGCACTTCAGAAACATCTCCTCGCACTATAATTGTCCAGTAGGCGCGGGTTATTTTCTCATAGCGAACTAAAGTAACACGGGCTGCTTTCACCATTGAGTCCGCAACTTCTACTGCAGCGGGAAATCCTAAGACTTCAACCATTCCCAGTGCAACACCCATTACAACATTCTCCTAAATTTCACAAGATATCTGACACTCATTGTATGTGAAATTGTTGACAGAAATTGGTTCCGATGATTTTGGTAAGCTAGAAGTCCGATCGCCCAAAATTAAAAAAGCCCCTAAAAAGCCCCAGAAACTGTTGCAGCATTTAAATCCCACAGTTGGCGGCGCGCAGGAAAGCCGGCCACACAAGACTTTGAATCAAAACACCCGTGCAAATTAGATGCGCCACAGCTTAGTTTCTCACCAGCGGCAAGTCGTATGACAAGCTCGCCGATCGATTTTCGGGACTTTGGGCTCAACTAATCCAGCCGCGGCGCGACACAAAACTTTAGGGAACTCCCCCAGATCCCGGATGTGGAGTCAATCTAAAAATCTAAAATCTAAAATCATAAAATCGACTGAGTGCTTCAAAACTCGTCTAGCAACCACTCCGAGGCTCTTTCACCCAAATCGAGGGGAACGCTAACAGCTTTACCCAAGCGCGGGCGATCGCGAGTAGTCACGATATATTCTCTCACCTGTTCTGTGCTCCCCCAGCCGTTGAGGTAATTGGCCACCGCATCCAAATGCTCGAAATAATCAGCCTCCGTCATGGGAAAAGATGCCTGTTCTAGATATTTCCACATAACTTGCACAAAAATCTTGCCCCGTGTTCGCCGCAATCTGATATCGTAAGACTTTCCCCATTTTTCTAGCAGTAGTTGGTGTAAATCCTTGCCCGTCATGGTTGCTCCTGAGTTAATCCATTAAACAATAAAAGACAAAGTTCAAAAAATGTAATAATACTCTAATAAAGGCTGGAAGGCGCATTCTTAAAAGGAATTTTCGCGGCCTAAAATTTGTGCGAGCAGATTAACGGCAATTATCCTCCTTCCTCTGCACGTACAGGTTCGCTAACAGCTAACAAACAAACGTAACTTAAAACCGTAAAGGCAGGTCATGGCTCAATCTTCTGCTGGAAATCCCGATGTTCCCGATATGGGGCGTCGCCAATTTATGAATTTGCTGACGTTCGGTACAGTCACAGGTGTGGCACTGGGCGCACTCTATCCCGTTGTCCAATATTTTGTTCCTCCGGCGAGTGGGGCAGTTGGCGGCGGAGTGACAGCTAAAGATGCTTTGGGTAACGACATCATCGTTAGCGAATATTTGGCTTCGCACCCTGCGGGCGATCGCACCTTAGCCCAAGGTCTCAAAGGCGACCCCACCTATGTTGTGGTGAAAGAAGATCAATCTATCGCCGACTACGGCATCAATGCAGTTTGCACTCACTTGGGTTGCGTCGTGCCTTGGAATGTTAGCGAAAACAAGTTTATCTGTCCTTGCCACGGTTCTCAATACAACAATGAGGGCAAAGTGGTGCGCGGCCCCGCGCCTTTGTCTCTGGCCCTGGCCCACGCCACTGTCGCAGATGACAAGATCGCTTTTACAACTTGGAAAGAAACAGATTTCCGCACCGGCGAAGCACCTTGGTGGTCTTAAACTATTTTGGATTTTAGATTTGAGATTTTAGATAGGGGGTGAATGGTGAAAACCACAGATAAGTGCATCCCTAAAGCAGTCTAATAATCCAAAATCCAAAATCCAAAATCCAAAATCCAAAATCCAAAATCCAAAATTGTCTGACCTTTGAGATTGAATACTCTAATGCCACAAACTAATTTATCTGCGATATTTCGCCGCAGTGCCAGGACGATCGCGAAAACTGCCTTAATTGCGATCGCAGCCGCAGCATTTTTTCTCACCAGCGACATCGCACTTCCCCAAGCAGCATTTGCTTACCCTTTCTGGGCTCAGCAAACAGCACCCGCTACTCCCCGCGAAGCCACAGGCCGCATTGTTTGCGCTAACTGTCACCTCGGTGCAAAACCGACTGAAGTTGAAGTACCGCAATCTGTTTTGCCCGATACGGTGTTTGAAGCTATTGTCAAGATTCCCTACGATACTAGCGTGCAGCAAGTTGTCGGCGATGGTAGCAAAGGTGGCTTGAATATCGGCGCAGTTGTGATGTTGCCCGAAGGTTTCAAGATTGCTCCCGCTGACAGAATTCCTGAAGAAATGAAGGAAAAAGTCGGCGATCTTTACTTCCAACCTTACAGCGAAACCCAAGAAAATGTTGTTTTAGTGGGCCCAGTACCGGGAGAACAATACAAAGAATTGGTATTCCCAGTTTTGTCGCCGAATCCGGAAACTGACAAGTCCGTTCACTACGGCAAATACCAAATTTATGTTGGTGGGAACCGCGGTCGTGGTCAGGTTTATCCTACTGGCGAAAAGAGCAATAATACTGTTTACAATGCTTCGGTAGCTGGCACCATTTCTAAGATTTCTCAACCGGAATCTGGCGGTTATGAAGTGAAAATTCAACCTGCAGAAGGTGCAGCAGTTGTTGATACGATTCCTGCAGGCCCCGAACTGATTGTTTCCGAAGGACAAACAGTTGTAGCAGGCGAACTTTTGACGAGCAATCCTAATGTGGGCGGCTTCGGTCAAAAAGATGTGGAGATTGTGCTGCAAAGTGCTGATCGAGTTAAAGGATTGATGGCTTTTGTGGCTATAACCATGCTGGCTCAAATCATGCTGGTTCTCAAGAAGAAACAGGTCGAAAAAGTTCAAGCTGCTGAAATGAATTTCTAAACGCGGCTGTAATTAGTTGGGTAAGGTGTTTTATGCACACCCAACTATTAGGTAAGTAGGGCGGGTATTCCCCGCCTTATTCTTTGATAAATACCCAGTAAAATAATGTTAATTGATGAGAAGATAGTTGAAGTAGGCTCGCTGAAATGGTTTTATCGGGAAACAAATCCGGTTAACGAAACTGGTAAACTGCCCGTACTGCTGCTGCACGGTTTGCCGTCCCAGAGTTTTACCTGGACTGTAATGATGCCGGATTTGGCTGCACAGGGATTTAGATCGATCGCCCCTGATTGGGTGGGTTACGGGCGATCGACCAAACCAGACAAACGCGACTTTGCCTACACTCCCGATGCTTTTGTTGATGCCCTCGCTGGCTTTATTCAAGCTATAGAATTAGACCGATTTTACCTCGTTGTCCAAGGATTTTTAGCTTCAGCCGGCATTCAATATGCTTTACGCAATCCCGATAAAATTGAGCGTCTAGCCATCATAAATACACCAGTTTCACCAGACATCAAGTTGCCTTGGAAAATGCAGCAGTTGGGGCTGCCTTTTATTGGCGACATGATGACGCAAGACCCGCTTTTGGTTGACAGGACTCTCGAAGGTGGCAGCCGCCAGACGATATCCGACAAGGATTTAGATGTTTACCGCCGCCCGTTTTTGAAGAGTTCGGATGCGGGTCGATCCCTGATGAATACTGTCCGCAATATTCAATTACCGCAGTCAATGGCAGAAATTGAATCCGGCTTGAAAGGATGGACTAGACCAACTTTATTTGTCTGGGGTTTGACCGATCCTTGGCTGAGTGTTGAACCAGTTCAAAAGCTAGTCGGTTCCCTGCAAAATGCAGAGTTAGTCACACTGGAACAAGCGGGGCATTATCCTCAAGAACATTGGTCCGAAAAAGTTGGCAATGCTGTGATCACTTTTCTGCGCCGCCAGGAGGTAAAATAATATTTTGTACATAACTCTCGGTGCTAGGTCAGTGAACCAGCTCCTCGCCGAGCTGCATTCCCAGGCAGAGCTTGAGAACGAGAAATCTAAAATCTAAAATCTAAAATCGATATGACTCGTCCCCGTTCAATTTTTGCCTTGATGATGGCGTTTTTGATGGCATTTCTGGTTAGTTGCAGCAGTGTCGAAGCAAAAGTTCCAACGACTTACACAGCAGCCCAGACCCAGCAAATTCAGCGCTATGTTCCTACCCTGACAGAGTTCCGATCGCGCATGGACAACCTGGGAACCCTAATTCAAAAACGGAATTGGATTGATACCAGAACTTACATTCACGGGCCTCTAGGCGACTTACGGAACACCATGAAAACCGTATCTTCGAGTTTGTTGCCTAGTTCTCAACAACAAGCTGTTGATTTAACTAAGAGTTTGTTTACCGAGTTGGTTAACATTGATCTTGCTGCTAAAGAGCTTGACTATGCAAAAGTCACGGCCAGCTATCAAAAAGCTGTCAATGATTTCGAGACCTTCTTGCAACTAATTCCTAAAGGTTAATAGCTTTAGGGCTTGGCATAGGGTACACACGGCTCACCGAGAAGATAATGTTCTCCGTGTGCACCCTACGAAAAACTACCAGAAACTTCTATAAAATCTAAAATCTAAAATCTAAAATCTAAAATCTAAAATCTAAAATTGAATGATTCGCGTTGCAATTATTGGTTGCGGTATTATTGGGGCTTCTATCGCCTTTGAACTAAGTCAATTTCCCGAACTGAAAGTTACTGTGTTCGACAAACAGCCGCCGGCACAAGGTTCGACTGGCGCTGCACTCGGTGTTTTGATGGGAGTTATCAGCCACAAAACTAAGGGTAGAAATTGGCAGTTGAGGGAAACCAGCCTTCAGCGCTACGAAACTTTGATTCCTGAATTGGAAGCAGTTACGGGGCGAAAAATTCCTTTTAACAAACAAGGAATTTTAATGCTTTGTTCGGAGGGAGAGGATTTAAGTAAATGGGAAAAGTTGATAGCAACTCGCCGTTCTCAAGGTTGGCAATTGGAACTTTGGGATGTGGAACGAGTGCGCGATCGCTGCCCTCACCTCTATTTAAATGATAAGATTATTGCTGCGATTTATTCGCCTCAAGACCGGCAAGTCGATCCGACGGCGCTAACTTTGGCTTTGGTTGATGCTGCGGAACGAAATGGGGCGATTTTTGAGTTTGGGGTGCCCGTTGAAGCAGCGGAGATTGCTGCTAGTTTGGAGTTCGATCGACTAATTGTGGCGGCTGGTTTGGGTTCTGCTGCTGTGACTGCATCGTTAAATCAGTTGGTTGACATTCGCCCGGTGTTGGGACAAGCGCTGCATTTGCGATCGCCCCATCCTTTAGGAAAGCCAGATTTTAGGCCAGTAATTACTTGCGATGACGTTCACATTGTGCCCTTGGGAAATCAGGAATTTTGGGTGGGGGCGACAGTGGAGTTTTCCGAAAATGGCGGGGAAATTCAGGCGAATGCTGATATGTTGGAGCAAGTGATGGCGAGGGCGATCGCACTTTGTCCGGCCTTAGCATTCGCCTCAATCATCAGGAAATGGTCTGGATTGCGCCCGCGGCCGGAAGGGCGGCCGGCCCCAATTATCGAGACGCTTCCCGGTAACAATCGTCTTCTCATCGCCAGCGGCCACTATCGCAATGGTGTTCTGCTGGCCCCTGCAACAGCGCGATCGATTCGAGAAATGATTTTGCAATAATTAACAAATGTTAATACAATCAAGATAGCCATTCATATCTTACATCTAAATATGTCCGACAAACCTTTAGGTAAACCCCGCTCTTTGTGGCGAGTAATTTTGCTGTCTGGAGTCAGCTTGCTGTTATATTACGGATGGTACAAATGGATTATTCAAGAAGAATTGCGTCGCTATAACGGCAGCGGTTGGTCGGGATCCCTGTGCTTGCTGCCCTTTGTTTTAGGAGTAGCCGTCCCCCAAGCTTTGCGGATATTTGACCCTGACGTTCCCGGATGGTTTGGTTGGTTTTCCCTCCTAGGTATTGCTTGGATTTACATCGTGCAGTTCAAACTTTACAACACCGTTAATGAATTGTACCGCCAAGAAGGAATCAAAGAACCGCTAACAGTTTGGTGGATTTTTGTACCAGGTTTAAATTTAGTGGTCGGCTTGCGACAAATTCACTTTTTGAGCCAGTTTTGGGCGAG
The DNA here is from genome assembly GCF_036700865.1 of Microcoleus sp. S13C4. Lineage (NCBI taxonomy): Bacteria > Bacillati > Cyanobacteriota > Cyanophyceae > Oscillatoriales > Microcoleaceae > Microcoleus > Microcoleus sp. S13C4. The sequence continues at coordinate 273,627 of NZ_JAUBPS010000001.1, read as the reverse complement.
GAAACAGGGAATTGAAGTTAAGGATAACTTAGCCGAAAGCATTCCTTTTCTGTCAGCTAACGCTTAAGGGGAAACTATTTCCATAGATATCATAAGTTTGTAGGGTGCGTCAGTAATCATAGCTCGATTTTCCAATAATTTAGCTGACGGACGCACCCTACATATACTAAGACCAAAAAGTGGTTGGACGGGCGAATTATGGCGCCAAGATGCGCCGAGGCGCAGATTAGATAATTAGGTGCTCCATCCAGGACTGAATTACCAGAACCGATTTGGCAAATCCGCAAGAATGAGTTTGAGTTCCGGTTCATTAACCCGCTTAATTGCTTTAGGAATACTTACCCACTGCCGCTTTCTCTTGCCAGCTTCCGGCCAAATTTCTAGAACTGCTTGCACTTGCATTAAAAATACTCCTACCAGCCAAGTACAGCCGGACTTTTGATACTCGTAAGTTCCTAGCAAATCCGGGAACACTTTACCCAACAAACCTGCTTCTTCCCAAGCTTCCTTGGCGGCCGAATCTTGGGGAGTCATGTCAGGTTCAATTAATCCTTTAGGAATCACCCAGCGCTTGCTAGCCGAAGAAGTAATCAGCATTACTTCAATTTGTCCGTCTTGAATGCGATAGGGAATTACCCCCGATTGCTCAATCAGTAAAGCGGTTTTTATACTCATGATTTATGCAATATGTCTGGGTGCAAAAGCTGCTGCAACCTCATGAACTGTTTACCACTACAAAATAAACCTTGCATCCTGATGCTAGATGAGTCCCGATTTGAGACCAGAACGAAATGGGGAATAGAGATATTTGGCTTTTTGACTGTGTGGAAAGTAGCAAATTTAAATGCACTCCCGCTGAACAATAATATTATTATAATAACCGCGCACAATCCTCTACCGACAAGCAGATAAAAGCCGATCGCCAATATCTGCCTTTATCTGCCCCTCTATGGGGTTTTACACCTAATCTTTCTTCGCCTTAGCCTCCAAATTTTCCATCCGACTCCTCAAATCTTGATTCTCCTTTTTCACCTGGTCTAATTCCTCCCGCAACTGCTTTACCGCTGCATCAGAACCAGCATTTTTCTGCACTCTTTGCACAGCTTCATCAGCCATGCGGCGAACGCGACCATCGGGAGTTTGGTCAGCTAAAGAACGCAAAATGCGAATGGCTTTGCGAGTTTGCATTTGTCCTAATCCCACTACTACAGAGACTTGAGTCAAGAAAAATGTCTCTTTAGATAATTCTGCCAATCGCTGCAAAATCCGTTCTAAATTTACCTTGGTTTGACCAGTCGAAATTGTGCCCAAAGATCGAATTGCAGCCAAGCGCAAAGCTTGCGGAGTACCGACGGCTGTGTATTTCAAAATTAGATTCAGCGCATCTTCAGAAGTTTTCATCTGCGCCAAACCGGAGATCGCACCCGATCGCACTACCTCATTCCAGCCCTGACGCTCTTTCAGGACCAATTTTAACTCTTTCAGTACCTGTTCGTCGGTCGGTTTTTCGTCGGGGTTAGCCGCGGCAATTCCGCCAATAGCAGTCGCTGCTGCTGCTTCTACATAATAGCTGTCGTCGCCTTTTTCTAAAATCGATCTTAGCGCCTTATAAGTTTCGTGAGTTTTGATTTTACCCAGCGCATTCACCACAGCACGGCGAACACGAGCATCTTTATCTTTTAAACCAGTTACTAAACCTTCAAAAACTTGGTCAAGTTTAATTTCAACTAACTGACCCGCGACTTCGGCGCGCACAGCCCAGAAAGGCTCTTTCTTGAGAACTTCTGACAGCGTTTTCACAGCTTCCAGTCCTCCTTTTTTCGCTAAAGCTTGGGCAGCGTAAATTCGGGAAACGGGGTCTGGATCTAATTGCAACTGAGCTTTTAGTTCCGCAACTCCATACTCTAACACAACAGTTTTTAAGTATTTATTACCTACATCAAAACTGATAAATGCAGGCTTGTCTTCAAGAGGAAAATAGAAGCTTTGCTCCCGTTCGTAGACTCGGACTGTAAAAGTTTTTAGGTTAGCAGTAGAACGTGCATAACTGTTATCTTCTGCATCTTTTTCCGGCTTGTAACCGAAGCCGATGGGAATTTTTAGGTCAAAGACATCTTTGCTGTTGCCGTTTTCATTTTTACTATCTTTTACCTGAGTTTGGGTGACAGTAACTTTTGCTAATTTGGTGTCGCCATCCCAGGAATAAGCCACCTTATAATCAGGATGACCGCCACGATAAACGTACTGGTCAAACAAAAACATTAGATTGCGACCGGTAGCCTTTTCTATCGCCCTGAGCAAATCGATCGTTTCTACAGTTTTATGAGCATTATCCCGCACAAAAGTGTGAATTGCTTTGTAAAATAATTCGTCGCCCAACTCGGCGCGAATCATGTGATAGACGCAAGCGCCTTTTTCGTACAAATGGCGATCGTACAATTCAATGGCTTCGCGGTAAACGTGAGTGACAATGGGGCGACGGTAGCGAGAACTGTCTTCTGCTAAATAATTGCGGGCTTCATTTAACATATAGTAAGCCGCGTCTTCTTTGCCATATTCTTTGTCAGTCCATAGCACCTCGGAATAAGAAGCCATGCCTTCTTTCAGCCAGGCATGAGACCAATGTTTAATTACTACTAAATCCCCGAACCACTGGTGAGCCAATTCGTGGGCAACTAAGCTTTCAGTACCTCGATTATCTAGGGTGGCACGTTCATCTAACAAGCACCTATCTGTTAGCAAAGTTGTCGAAGTATTTTCCATACCGCCGAAGATGAAATCATCGACGCAGACTTGAGCGTATTTGGGAAAAGGGTAAGGATAGCCAAATGCTTTAGAGAAGAATTCAATCATTTGAGGCGTTTTGCCCATGCTGCGCTTAGCGTCTGCTTCGCGGCTTTGTTCAACGTAATAATTAACGGGTTTGCCCTGCCATTCGTCTTTGATTTCGGCGAAATCTCCGACTGCTAAGGTCATTAAATACGTCGGGTGTACCTGGGTTTGCGACCAGTGATAAATCTTATCGTCGCCTTCGTTTTTTGTACTAATTAATTCGCCGTTGGAAATAGCCAATAATTGTCTGGGAACTTGCACTCTAATTTCGGAAGTTGCCAACTGTCCGGGATAGTCGAAACAGGGAAACCAGAAGCGGGAATCTTCGTCTTCGCCTTGAGTCCAAACTTGAGTGGGTTTGTCTGGATAGTGTTTGTCCGGGCCGACGAAATAAAGGCCACGTTGGGGTTTTTCGACCGAGTAGTCGATCGCAATTGTAATTGGTTGGTAAGCTTCTGTTGGTTCGTGCAGTTGAATTTGCAGCACTTCGCCGTCGCTGTCGAAATTTTGCTCGGTTTCGCCAATTTTTACCGATTTAATATTGAGGTTTACTGCATCTAAGGTTAATTTGTCAATGCCGCTGCGAACTGGATTGATGCGGATGCTACAAGTGCCACGAAAGCTTTGTTTGGGAATATCCAGCACTAAGTCGAGGAAAATGTGCTCTACTTGACCAGGGCGATCGGGGTTGTAGTGGGGCCTGGCACCGGGCATCTCGAAGGATTTGTTACCGTTTTCAGAATCAAAGTAAGTGTGTGACATTGTGATGGCAAAGTTGTGAGTCGATCGGCGATCGCTGGCAGCGCAGATCCGCCTGAAGTGCCAGCTTATTATAGAGTAGCGCGTCCTAGCTGCTGTTGTCGCTAACTTGTTAAAAACTGGGTCGATCGTTGAGTGAAGGGAAAATATGATTTTTTCGCTACAATATCAGCAAGGCTAATGTCTGGAATCATCAGTCTGCAATTGAAATTGAGAGGGAAATCTGTATGACAGCTACACTATCAGTTCCCAGTGCGATCGAATCTTGGCTTGGCGACGAAGCCGAAGACTTGCTCACCCATCAAGCGAAAGTTTCTAAAGATTTGTTGCACCTGCCGGGCCCGGATTGGGTCGATCGCATTTTTGCTCAAACAGATCGATCTCCTCAAGTTTTGCGATCGCTTCAGCAACTCTATTCTAGCGGACGCTTGGCCAATACCGGCTATTTATCCATCCTGCCCGTAGACCAAGGAATCGAACACTCAGCGGCCGCTTCTTTTGCACCAAATCCCATTTATTTTGATAGCGAAAACATCATCAAACTAGCAATCTCTGCTGGCTGCAATGCTGTCGCGACAACGCTGGGAGTTTTGGGAAGCGTATCTCGCAAGTACGCGCACAAAATCCCTTTTATTGTCAAGCTCAATCACAACGAATTGCTGACTTATCCCAATCAATACGACCAAATAATGTTTGCTTCTGTAGAACAAGCTTGGAATTTGGGAGCAGTTGCAGTGGGAGCCACAATTTATTTTGGTTCGCCGGAATCGACACGACAAATCCAAGAAGTCAGTCAAGCTTTTGCTCACGCTCACGAATACGGCATGGCAACAATTCTCTGGTGCTATCTCCGCAACGATATCTTTAAACAAGACAAAGATTATCACGTTGCAGCCGATTTAACCGGGCAAGCAAATCACTTGGGAGTGACAATTCAAGCTGACATTATCAAGCAGAAATTGCCAGAGTGCAATAACGGTTACGAAGCTGTGGCTAAAGCTAGCGGCCACAGTTACGGCAAAACAGACAAGCGCGTTTATTCGGATTTGACAACGGATCACCCGATCGATCTAACTCGCTATCAAGTGCTCAACTGTTATGCGGGAAGGATGGGTTTAATTAACTCCGGCGGTGCTTCCGGGAAAAGCGATTTTGCAGAAGCAATTCGCACAGCGGTAATCAACAAGCGTGCTGGCGGGTGCGGCTTAATTTCCGGCCGCAAAACTTTTCAACGTCCCTTTGAAGAAGGTGTAAAATTGTTCCACGCCATCCAAGACGTTTATTTGTCGCCCGAAATCTCGATAGCCTAAAAAATTAGCACACAGAGATTGACCTCAATATTACAGCCTAAACGTAGGTGTATACGACCCACAAATCGTCGTAAACGTAGGGTGCACACTGTGCACCTTACCTGATTAAAATTCCTTAATTTAAGTTGCAACTTAGCTGTAGTATTAATACTAGCTGAACATATATACAGACACAGTATATAAATTTTAAAATGCCCCACAGCCTTGTTTTAAACCTGCGGCCAGTTGCACCAATTCCATCCCAGTTTTTAACGGGGCGGCATCTCCACGCTTTGTTTTTGAACCTTGTGAGTGCTGTAGACAGCGATTTGAGCGCGTACCTGCACGACCAATCTCATGAAAAAGCTTTCACTTTAAGCCCTTTTCAAGTAAGCAGAAAAGAGGCTTATAAAAGCAGCACGCCCCACCTACAAAAGAGAGTTTTGCCTCCGGCTTCCCGCACAATTTCGCAGGCTGTACAGTGGGAACACAAGCAAGCAATTCAGGAAAATACACCGATTTGGTGGCGAATTTCTCTGCTGGATGACGGTTTGTTCGATCGCCTAACTCAACTTTGGCAGCAACTCAATTTCGAGAGCCCTTGGCATCTCGGCCCGACAAATATATACATTACTAATATTTTGAGCGAACCGCAATCAAACCAGCCTTGGGTAAACTTTTGTACTTACGCCGAATTGTTCGATAGAGCTTCGGAAACTGAGCGCCAAATTGCTTTTACTTTTTGCACTCCTACTAATTTTCGGCAAGGTGTATACGATAGTGCTATGCCGACTAGAGAAAGTATTTTCGGCAGTTTAGCGAATCGCTGGAACAAGTACAGCCGGATTGCGATCGAACCTACTTTCACGGAAGCTATTTTCCCCAATTTCTTCGATATCCGAACCGAAGTTAGTACGGATTCTCGCAGTAAATTTATTGGCTGCGTCGGCGATATTAGTTACCGAATTATGGGAGATATAGCTCCTGCTACTATCAAGCAAATTAACACTTTAGCCGATTTTGCGCTTTACAGCGGAGTCGGGCGAAAGACGCCGATGGGTATGGGAATGACTCGCCGATTGCAGGATTTTTAATCATTCACTTTTGGGCTGAATTTCACTGACGATTTCATAAACATCAGTGTCCGGAAGTTTCGCAAACAAAGGCGTCATCTGCTTTAATATTTCCTGATAAGCTTCGCTTTGATTGGCGGCCATCTCTTCTACGCTTTCCCAAAAAATGATGGCAATACCTTTGTCTGTATTGGGCAATTGCAGCAGGTATGCTCCCTTAAAACCTGTAGCATACGTTGCAACGGCTTTTTCAAAAAGTTCTTCTGCTTCTTTAAATTTTCCCGGTTTAAATTCGCCAATGGCAACGTAGGCAAACTGATGTCTGAGAAAGTCTAGAAATTCTGACATATCTTTTTCCTCACTCAATAGCGATACACCAAGTTATATTTTACCCGATCGCCCGAAATTTGTGAACTTCACAGGTTGCAGTTTCGCCCTCAGCTCATCGGCAGATTTATTAATTACACGTAACTGCGATCGCCACTCAAATAGAAACTTTTTGAGTCTGGCGGCTGGAATCTTTATTAAATAAACTATTGAATCGCTGATTTTATACGTTTACAATCCTAGGTATGCTGGAGCGACTTCTACCGCTAGTACACAAGGTAAAGCTGCTGATAACTCAAGTCTTGTGTGTAACTGCGAGCGTACACAAAGCCGTAACAAGTGGGTAGTCAAAAGCGGTTTTTTGCAATAACCCTATTGAATTCTTTAAAACTCACCTGTAACAATTATAACAAAGCCAGACAAACAAAGTAAAGAGCCAGCTCAAACCAATGAAAAAAATATTAGTAATTGAAGATAATGATTTAATCCGAGAAACGGTATTAGAACTTCTGGAATCGCACGGTTTTGAAGCTGTGGGTGCTGAAAACGGAAAAGTCGGTATCCAGTTAGCAGCCGAAATTCCCGATTTAATTTTGTCTGATGTCATGATGCCGGAAGCAGACGGTTTTGAAGTATTCGCAGCCGTGCGATCGCACCCTGCAACCGCCAGCATTCCGTTTATTTTTATGACGGGTTCCGAGATGGAAAAAGCCCTGGAACTCAAAGCAGACGGCTATCTCAACAAACCTTGCAGCGCCGCAAAAATGCTTGAGGCGATCGCCACTCAACTAGAAAAACCGACAGTTACCAACGCACAACATCAAAAAGTACAGGACAATTCTGCGCCATCGAATCTCTCTTTTCGCGCCAGGAATCAAAAATTTAGGTGTGAGATTGCGTCGGTTTGCTGGCAATGACACGCACAGTAACGTTATTGATACATAAGTTGAGGGAATTTCAAATTGCTTCCAGCCAGAGGTGGCTTAGACTGGGTATGTTGAATTTGGTTAAAAAATTATGAACGCACAACCCAAAGGCCGCCTAGTTTGGAATCACTCTACCCACCTTCCCGGTTTAATACCAATTTTAGAGCGCCTCACCCTAAAAATGGGCATTCAAACCGTTACTCCAGGCGTCATCAACAAAGTTAAAGGACACATCCCCCGCATGACATTAAGAGTGTCAGTACCCATCCGCGGGGGATTTAAAATCATCGCCAGACAAGGCAAAACCGTACAAGAAGTCTTTATATTAACCACTCTCAGTCAAGGGGACTTGGAAGAGACGATCGCCCTAACCCTAGCCAAGTGACAATCTTTGTTTGGCAAGCAAAGCCCGGGCTCTAACTGAAGCAGTTTCGTCGCGATCGATAATTTCGTCAAACCTGGCCGAAACGTCCGCTAACCAATCCGGTTTAACAGCCACACCACCCGCCAAAGCTTCCAAACCCCCCGCTGCTGCGTAGCGAACCACCCATTCCGGGTCTCGGGACGCTTGCAGCAGCGTTTTAACCGCGCTAATTTGAGCCTCTACAACTTGTTCTGCTGGCATAAGTTCCCAGCAAATCGTCCCCAAACCCCTAGCCGCCGCCCGCCGGACACTCAAAGCAAAGTCATTCGCCGCCGCATCGAGCAAAATCTCCAAACCCCTCGGATCGCCAATTGCGGCCAAAGCCCGAACAGCCCAAGCTCTCGCCCCGTAATTGTAGCCGTCAAGCTGTTCTAGAAGCGGTAGCACCGCAGGTTCTCCGAGTTTAATGAGCCCATCAACTGCGGCAACAGCAGCGCCTGGGTTGTTGTAGCCGAGCACTGTAATTAAGGTAGGAATTGCTTGTGTTGAGGAAGCTGCGGCCAGTGCTTTGACTGCGTTTAACAAGCCCTCGGAAGAATCTGCTTGTTCGACAGCCTGAATTAGTTCTAATGCCATTTATTTGTAAGCTTTACCGTGAGTATTGTAATTGTAAGTTGGGTCGATCGCGCGATCGAACTTTTTGCGACCTCACCCACCAACATTTTCATCAAAATAGGTAGGGAAACAGCAGTGCTGTGCCCTGCCTAAAATACAGATATGCCGTAGGGACACAGCACTGCTGTGTTCTGAATATAGTGTGTCCTAAATATAGGGGAGACAATTGAGAATCGCTACAGGAATCCTATTTTAGTTACGAACTAATTTTTTAAAGTAAACTATCCATTAAATCCATAACGCGGATAGCATCATCTGATAAAGATAGTGATTCTTGTTGATTGAGGTGATGCTCCAAAACTCCTTTGAGCGCTATCAATTTCAGGCTATTTTCTGCTAAAGTTTCAGAAATAGCTTGCGCTCCGGGCAAATAGCCGATCGCCCCCAAGTCCATCAAAGCCGATCGTCTCAACTGCAAATTATCCCCATTCAAAGCAGTTACCAAGCGCTCTCCGTAAACCCGCTCACCAGTTAACTGATACATCGCCCGCGCCGCAGCGTACTGCACCCGCTCCACAGAATGTTCTAAAAAAGGTGAAATTAGCGCTATTGCTTCTGTCGCTTCCAGCGTTCCCAAAGCTTCAATTACCGAGTCGTAAGGCTGCACTAGATGTGCTTTTCCAGGCACTCGCACGGCTGCGGAAATTCCCCCATCTAAGAGCTGCATTAACGGTGGAATAGCATCGCGATCGCCCAGCATTTCTAGAGCTTGAGCCGCCGCTTCCCGCACGTAATAATCGGCGCATTCCAAACAGCTAATCAGGGCCGGTAAGGCTTGTTTGTCCCCCAATTTACCCAGGGCCCGCGCCGCATTTCGCAATAGGGAATAGTCGCCGATTTTTGTTTGTTCTGATTCTTCTTGCAATGCGGCAATTAAACCTGCAATAGCTGCCGGTTCCTTGACTCGAAATCGACCAATCCACCAAGCAGCATAATACCGGAGACTGTAATCTTGGGAGTGGAGATTTGCGATCGCCTGTTCAACAGTTAAAGACTCGCCCTCAGCTACACCCGCCGGCGGTGAGTCGGATTCGTAATAATTCATAGTCATTAGTTATTAGTTATTAATTATTAGTTATTAGGCGATTGAAATCGCTGCTACACAAATAAATTTAGGGAAACTGGACGATTAAAATCGCTACTAAACAGACAAAACCCGCCTGGGCGGGTTGCATTAACTCTTAGTCCGCTTGGAGTGGACGAAAGTTTGTCTAGCAGCGATTTCAATCGCCCGTTCTAGCTTATCTAGGAGAGATTTTTATCGCCCCTTCTAGCTTGTGTCGGAGCGATTTTCATCGCCCCTCCCACCAAACTATTGGTGCTCACCCGATGATTCATGGGATGATTCATGGGATGACTCATGGGATGATTCTGCACCCGCGCTTAAAGGATGAATGCTGACAATTTTCCCGCCCATGCGAGTAATCCGCTGCATTTCTTGATTCATCCGATTGTAAGGCACGTTGATAAATGTACTCGCGCTCGATCGAATCGAATAATCCACATTATTTGTTTCATCGCTTTGGCGCAAGCCCACAACTTCATACCGAAAGCAGCGACCAGCCGAAGCTGTATTGCCACTTTTTCCACCTACAATTTGACCCAACATAAGCTTCTTGGTAATTGGTAATTCTGACGGTTGACGGTTGACTGTTGACTGTTGACTGTTGACTGTTGACTAAAAGCTACTAACTGCCAACTGCCAACTGCCAACTGCCAACTGACTAAATTGCAGTAATGCTGGCGATTTTCCCGCCCATGCGTTGAAATTTCTGCATTTGCGAGGACAAATCCTCAACAGGTACGATGAAAGCCTTGCTGCTGCGGCGCACGCTGGGATAGCCGCCCGTGCGAATTCCCGAAACTTCCACGCGCAACAGTCGCCCTTCTTTGCCGTAAGCTGCCGCGCCGCCGAAAGTGCTGCTGGGAGTTACGTTTCTGGCAGAAGGCCGATATGCCCAACCTTCGTTACCGCCGGAGGGACCGACTACAGGCGTAGCGGTGTTAGTGCCGAGTTCGACAGCTAAGCGAGAGTTGTTGCCTTCTAGTTGAGATGTATCGCTGTTTGCATAGCCACGATACAGGCGGAACATCCGGGTAAAACCGACGGTTTTTTGACCACGCTGGGTGTTAAAGCCGCGATAGTAAGGCACGATACTTTCGCCGAAGTTTTCTTGATACTCTACTGAATCGATGTAAGAATCAATATCAGCGTCGTAGCCTTGTGTTTGGTACAAATCTAAGTGCTCAACTACTTCAGATTCGTCGTAGGGAGCGCGACCGAGCAAGTGTTTGTAGTTTAGTTCGATCGTCCGAGTTTGGAAGCTGTTGTAGAAAAACTTAGTTTTGTACAGTTCTGACTTAGCTACAGCCCGTACAAATTCTCGTACCGTCAAACTGCCATCCCGCAGCAAAGACTCGGAACTTGTAAGTCGCTCGGATTTCATTAAATAGTCGTTGCCCAGCACCTGACGGTAAACCGCACGAATCACAGTTTCAACGTCGTCTTTGGTGTAGTTTGGGCGCAGTTCTACCTTCGGCGCATCGCTCAAGGCGGATGTTCCTAGTCTGGACGCTGCTGTTGTAATCGCCACCAGATTTTCTCCTAAATTATTAATGACAAAAGTTTAATGCTTGGGTGCACTTGAAATTTTTAGGACTAAGGATAATATGCCTCAAAGTAGGGTGTACACTGCACACCTTACATATACACATAAAATTGAAGAATTTTTTAGCCTTAGTCCTAATTTGCTAAAGACGTTTTTTTGAAACGTCTTTACAAACTTTAAGCTGTGGTAATACTTACCACTTTGCCGCCACATTTGTTGATTTGCTGCAAGCGGCTCGAAAGTTGCTCGTAAGGCACGAGATATTCCGTCGTAGTCCGCCGCACTTGAGGCGAAAACTTAGCCGAACCTTGCATTGCGGTGACTCGGTAGAGTTGGCCGCGAGAACCGCCGGAAGTCCCACCAAGGGCTTTTCCGGTGGAGGCCGTGTGTATCGGCGAAGCCATATTTCTCGCTACTTCCCAAGTCAGCCGGGCTTGAGTTTGGTTTTGCGATCGATCGCTCGAAGCAAAACCCCGGTACAGTTGAAACATCCGGTTAAAACCGACAGTTTTTTGACCTTTTTGGGTCGCGAAACCGCGATAGTAAGGCACTATACTTTCGCCAAAATTTTCTTCATACTCAACTGAGTCAATGTAAGAATTGATTTCAGCTTCGTAGCCTTCTGCATTGTACAAATCAACGTGGAAAGCAATTTCCGACTCGTCGTAAGGAGCGCGGCCCAACAAATGCTTGTAATTAAGCTCAATTAACCGCGTTTGCGAGTTCGGATAAAAAAACTTTTTCCGATAAGTTTCGGAATGTGCAATTGACCGCACAAAATCTTTCACTGAAATCTGCCCTTGCATCAGCAGAGATTCAGCACTGGTCAGTCGTTCGCTCGACATTAAATACTCGTTGCCGAAAACTTGGCTGTAAGCGGCGCGAATTACTGCTTTCGCATCGTCTTGCGTCCAGTGGGGACGCAGTTCTACCCGTCCCGCTTCTTCAAATGCTTTTATTCCCAACCGTTCTGCTGCACCTAATCCCGCCATCTTCGCTTCTCCCTTTTTTGCTTTAAAAACTGAAAAATGCTTAAAAAAAGTATTTGCAAAACTAGGCTTCGATCGCAGATGCCCGGAATTCTAAACAACCGCTAACACTTAAGCTAACAGCAGCTTACAATTCCGGGCATCACGCAAATCTAGCTCAGGGCATTGATTGCGTAGTCGATGTAGGAAGTCGCTTCAGTTGCAGCGTCGCCACTCAGACCGTGGTTGGCTTTGATGTACTTGAGAGCTTCAACGTACCAGCTAGGAGACAATTCAAATGTCCGGTTGATTTCGTCAACACCTGCAATCAGGTACTCATCCATCGGACCGGTGCCGCCTGCAACTAAGCAGTAGGTGACCATGCGGAGGTAGTAGCCGATGTCGCGAGCGCACTTAGCTTTACCGGTTGGGGTAGAAGCGTAGTTCGGGCCTTGCATTTGTTGGGTGTACGGGAATTTGTTGTACACAGCTTGAGCTGCACCGTCGATCAAGCGCTGAGAGTTAGCGGTCAACGCTTTGGCTGCTTCCAAACCTGCTGCTGCTTGGCGGAAACGTCCGAAGGCGACTTGTAGTTCAGTGCTGCTCAGGAAACGGCCTTGAGAATCGGCTGCTGTTACTGCTTCAGTCAAAGGGGTTTTCATTGTTCTGGTTTCTCCCTAATGTTGTGTTGTTTTTGTACAAAAATGATTGTTTGCAAAAATGCGATCGCTCGCTTCTTTACAAGAAAGGTTCGCTTGGCTATTTTTAGCCGACTGCATTGGCAGCGCGGTCGAAGTAGCTGCCGATTTCAGACATCAGCGAGCTGCAATCACCACGGGTAACGCCGTTGGGGTCGTTAGCGATCGCGATCGCTGCTTCCTTCATTTTTTGCACGCCGGCTGCAACTGAACCACCGGGAACTCCCAGAGCTTGGTATGTTTCACGCAGACCGTTCAAGCAGCGGTCGTCCAAAACGCTGGCGTCGCCTGCAAATGTTGCATAGGTGACGTAGCGCAAGATGATTTCCATATCGCGCAAGCAAGCTGCCATGCGGCGGTTGGTGTAAGCATTGCCACCAGGAGCGATCAGTTGTGGCTGTTCGGCAAACAGGGTGCGAGCTGCATTGGCTACGATGCTGGATGCGTTGCCGGTGATGCGGTTTACTGCGTCAATCCGCTTGTTAGCGTCGGAAACCATGCTGCTGAGAGCATCTAGTTGACCCTGAGCTAGAAATTCGCCCCGAGCGTCAGATTGGGAAACCACTTTTGTAAATGCGTCAAACATGAAAGAACTCTCCTATTTGAGTTAATTGAGTTTGGTTGCGGTATAAAACCGTTAAGTTAAATTTGTTCAGGCTACGAGTGCCTGCAAGGGTTGAAATTTGATGCCAGCTAATCTGCTGGTCTCATCGATCTCTCCCTTTCCGCTACCTGCACTATTGTTACATTGCAACGGAGGTTTAAGAAACCTTAGAAAATTTTACACCTTTTATGAGATGCGACAAACCTTGTCAATCAGTGTTTTTGTTAACTTTGGCCTGTCGTTTCAACCCTCTGATAACTTTATACAATGCTCGCCCGCGTTTGTTTATTACAAATTATTACAGGAACTTATCTCTCTTAGAAGGTAAATTCTGGTTCGGCGAGGGCTGGCAAATGTCCTCCCTGCGGTAGATGCGTCGGTGCAGCGGGAAACCCCGAGTTTGGTTCTTTGACCCATGCTGTGGGGGTAGGCTCGCCCCGTTGGTGTCAACTTAAGCCGGAAACCCCTGATAAATGTCGCTTTTAGGCAAAGTCTAGATCCCCCTAAATCCCCCTTAAGAAGGGGGACTTTGAGAAGACTCCTGTCCCCTCCTTATTAAGGGGGCTAGGGGGCTCTGGTCTTAATAGTCAAACATCTGTCTCTAACTGGGTTTGACGTTAAGTTGACACGAATGAACCTGCCCCAAACCCTCGCCTCAGCCGATCGCCTCTGTTGGCTTTCCTACGGAAAACCGAATGGTTAAGAAGAGTTAAGCAAATTAACGTTTGGCTAAAACAAGGAATGGGGAATAAGGAAAAAAGCAAAAATTCTGCCCCAGCCAGGATGCAGGCAGAATTCGGTAGGTAAAATCGAATCTTATTGTGACCCCGATCGCCACAGCCACAACTTTTGCCCGAAATATCACCATTTAAAGACTAAACTCAGCCGTTGGGCCGTGGGTAAAAGCCGAAGAAATTGCTAATTTTTAGTTAAGGTGGATAAGTGCTATGAGCGATAGGTCTACAAACGGCGCGATAGATCCGCCAGACGCAGTGAAGTTGAAAGCTTCCTGCCTTCCCGGCCTCGAACCGCCACATACGAGTCCCAAGTTAAACAGTTTTTTATGCAAAACTAAAAACTAAAAACTCTCTCAGTGCCATCAGCGACATCTATCGGCTGTATCTGTCCGGCCGCAGTCCCCTAATTGCCCTATGCTCGATCGTAATTTATGTCTTCAACTTCTCCCTCTTCTTGGCACACCGTAGCAATTGACCAAACTCTCAAGCAGCTAAGCAGCAACAAAGACGCTGGCTTGAGCAGCCAACAGGTATCAGAACGCTTGCAGCAATACGGCCCCAACGAACTAGAAGAAACAGGAGGCCGCAGTCCGTGGTCGATTTTTGTCGATCAGTTCACCAACATCATGTTGTTGATGCTGATAGGTGTGGCAGTGATTTCGGCTTTCTTGGACATCAAAAAAAATACTTTTCCCAAAGATGCGATCGCCATTTTTTTGATCGTCATACTCAACGGCATTCTCGGCTTTTTCCAAGAGCAAAGTGCTGAAAAAGCCCTCGCAGCCCTCAAAAACCTCGCTTCCCCCCTAGTCAGAGTCCTGCGGGGCGGCAAAACTTCGGAAATAGCCGCCAAGGAACTTGTACCCGGAGACGTGATGCTGTTGGAGGCTGGGGTAAAAATAGCAGCAGACGCACGCTTGATCGAAACATCAAATCTGCAAGTCAGAGAATCTGCTTTGACAGGGGAAGCTCTAGCAGTAACCAAGCAAGCCGATCTAGAACTTCCAGAAGATTCTTCGTTGGGCGATCGACTCAACCTAATTTTTCAAGGCACAGAAGTTGTTCAGGGACGAGCAAAGGCGATCGTCACCAACACCGGAATGGAAACTGAACTGGGCAAAATTGCCGCCATGCTTCAGTCAGTAGAAAACGAACCGACTCCCCTGCAACAGCGGATGAGCCAGTTGGGAAATGTTCTAGTCTCCGGTGCCCTAGCCTTAGTCGCAATTGTCGTCATCGGCGGCATGATTACCTTCCAAAACGGCGGCATCGGTTTCGATACCAGCAGGTTTGAAGAGTTGTTAGAAGTTTCTCTCAGCATGGCTGTGGCTGTGGTTCCCGAAGGACTCGCAGCAGTCGTGACAGTTACTCTGGCACTCGGAACTAGGCGGATGGTGAAGCGAAACGCCCTGATTCGCAAACTACCTGCGGTAGAAACTTTGGGTTCAGTAACAACCATTTGTTCCGACAAAACAGGTACTCTGACTCAAAATAAAATGGTAGTTCAGCTAGTCTCTACGGGCGACTGCACAGTCGCCGTCGCAGGCGACGGCTATGCCCCGATCGGAGATTTTACCGATCGCCATACATCGACCCAAATTAATAATTTAGAAGAATATCCAGAACTCGAATCTTTATTAATTGCCTGTGCAGTCTGCAACGACGCAGTATTGCAGCAAGAACAGCAAGAATGGAAGATTTTGGGAGATCCCACGGAGGGAGCTCTGCTGTGTGTAGCAGGAAAAGCAGGCATATATAAGGAAAAACAGTCTCAATTGCTGCCGCGGACGGCGGAATTTCCTTTTTCTTCCGAACGCAAGCGAATGAGCGTGATTTGCGAAGTGCCCGGCCGATCGGGAAATTCGGGATTTCCAGCAGTTGAAGGACAGCAGCCGAATTATTTGATGCTGACCAAAGGTTCTCCAGAGTTGACTTTGGAGCGCTGCAAAGGCATTATAGTCTGCGATCGAGTACAACCTTTAACTCAGGAAATGCGCGATCGCATCCTCGCCGAAAACAACAACATGGCAAGCGGCGGTTTGCGAGTCCTCGGTTTTGCGTACAAACTCTGGGAAAACGTGCCACCCGAAGGTTCTGAGGAAACCAGCGAACAAGACATGATTTGGCTGGGACTCGTCAGTATGCTGGACGCCCCACGCCCGGAAGTGCGAGAAGCAGTGGTGAAGTGCCGCGATGCAGGCATTCGGGTGGTGATGATTACAGGAGACCACCAGTTGACTGCAAAAGCGATCGCCTACGATTTAGGTATTGCAACAGAGGGCGATCGAGTTCTCACCGGTCAAGAATTAGAAAAACTCAGCCAAGAAGAACTCAAACAGCAAGTCGAACAGGTTAGCGTTTACGCCCGCGTCTCCCCAGAACACAAATTGCGAATAGTCCAAGCTTTGCAAAGTTGGGGCAAATTTGTCGCAATGACCGGCGACGGCGTTAACGACGCCCCCGCCTTGAAACAAGCCGATATCGGCATCGCAATGGGGATTACCGGCACCGATGTCAGCAAAGAAGCTAGCGATATGGTGCTCCTCGACGACAACTTCGCAACTATTGTCGCCGCCGCTGAAGAAGGGCGAGTGGTTTATAGCAATATTCGCCGCTTTATTAAGTACATTTTGGGCAGCAACATCGGCGAAGTTTTGACAATTGCGGCCGCACCTTTAATCGGTTTGGGAGGAGTGCCGCTGACGCCGCTGCAAATTTTGTGGATGAACTTAGTAACAGACGGCGTTCCCGCTTTGGCCTTGGCCGTGGAACCGGCGGAACCGAACGTGATGAAAAAGCCTCCTTTCAGTCCGCGAGAAAGTATTTTTGCGCGGGGTTTGGGTTCTTACATGATTCGGATCGGGATTATTTTTGCAATTTTGACGATCGCGATGATGTCCTGGGCTTACGGATATACCACCAACCCCAATCATGTCGGAGATCCAGATGCTTGGAAAACAATGGTGTTTACAACTCTTTGTTTGGCACAAATGGGTCACGCGATCGCAATTCGGTCTAACACTCAGCTAACTATCGAGTTAAATCCCTTGACTAACGTTTTTGTTTGGGGAGCTGTGATTGTTACTACTGCTTTGCAATTGATGCTGATTTACGTTCCGCCACTGAGAGCTTTTTTCGGTACTCACTATTTGTCGCCTTTTGAATTGATGGTTTGCTTCGGTTTCAGCGCCCTGATGTTTGTGTGGATTGAAATGGAAAAACTGTTCGTGCGCTTTTACAAATCTAGAAAATAGTGTTAACGGCTGACGGAGAAGGAGCGATGTTCCATTATTCGTTATACAGACCGCATGGGGCGCTATTCTAAATAACATCCGCCAGGGATTTTGACCCCTGGCTCACAGCGAAAGTCATCGCTCTAAAGACGAAATAGCTCGTGAGACGGAATTAAACATTTATTACTTCGCTATAATGTCATTGCAGGTGCAACGCAGTGAAGCGAGCCACTCCGAAAGAAATCGCAGATGTATTACTAATTATCAATTACCTATTACGAATTGCCGCTCACCGATTACTAATATTATGTATTTGAAAACGCTGCACTTACGGCAGTTTCGGAACTACTTCGATCAAAAGGTAGCGTTTGACGCTCCCAAAACCATTTTAGTAGGAAATAACGCTCAAGGAAAATCTAACTTGTTAGAAGCGGTAGAGTTGCTTTCTACATTAAAAAGCCACAGAGTATCGCGCGATCGCGATTTAATACTCGACTCAAAGCCGATCGGGCAAATTGATGCTACACTCGAACGTCAAACCGGAGCGATCGACTTAGCTTTAACTCTTCGCTCTGGGGCGCGTCGGACACTGAAGCTCAACGGTGAACCGCTGCGTCGCCATTTAGACTTTTTGAGTGTCTTAAATGTAGTGCAATTTTCTTGTTTGGATTTGGACTTAGTGCGCGGCGGGCCCGAAGGAAGGCGCAATTGGATCGATCGCTTAGTCATCCAGTTAGAACCGATTTACGCTCACATTTTGCAGCAGTACAACCAAATTTTGCGCCAGCGAAACGCTCTGTTGAAACGTTCTAAAGAAATCAGGAAAGCGGAATTTTCCGACAGTTTTGACAAAATGCGATTTATTGCACCCGAAAGTCCCGAACCGGAAAATACAGAAGACTTACCCATCCCCAATTCCCAATCCCCAATTCCCAGTTCAGAATTAGCTTTGTGGGACGCGCAGTTGGCGACAGCGGGCGCTCGGGTGATCCGCAGGCGCGATCGAATTTTGGAGCGATTGATGCCTTTAGCTCGAAATTGGCACCGTTCCATTAGTGGTTCTGCAGAAGTTTTAGATGTAAAATACGATGCTAATATTGAAGTAGGCGCGGAATTAATCGCTAAAGACAATCTCGAAGGAGTGCGGCAAGCATTTTTAGAGAAAATTCAAAGAAGGGCGATCGCCGAACAGTTTCAAGGAACCACTTTAGTCGGCCCCCACCGCGACGACATTACATTTACAATTAACAATACCCCAGCTCGTCAATACGCATCCCAAGGTCAGCAGCGAACTCTGGTATTAGCATTAAAATTAGCCGAATTGCAGCTTATTGAAGAAGTCGTCGGCGAAGCGCCTTTACTGTTGCTCGACGACGTACTTGCAGAACTCGATCTGAGCCGCCAAAATCAACTTTTAGAAACAATTCAAGAACGATTTCAAACTCTGATTACTACAACTCACCTAGGCGCTTTTGATGCTCAGTGGCTGCGACAAACCCAAATTCTCTCCGTCGTTGCTGGACAAATCAATCGATTTTAGATTTTAGATTTTAGATTTTAGATTGACAAATTATCTTTTTCATGGTATTGGCACAAAAAAAACTCGAAAGTGGCATTATTAGCTCAATTCGAGATAGGATAAAGGTTAATTTTGATTGCCGCTTTCGCTTCCATTTTTCTAAACCTTATGAAGCATTACATTTCCCGTCTGTTAGCCCTGGTATTAGTTGTTGTCATCGGCGTAGCGGGCTGTACGAATGTTCCCGCCACTCTGAGTGGAGATTATGGCCAAGACACATTAGCATTAGTGAAGAGCTTGAGAACAGCGCTCACTTTGCCCGAGGGCGCGCCCGAAAAAGCCGCCGCTCAAGCCGCTGCTCGCACCAGCATCAACGATTTTTTTGCTGCATATCGCCGCGATCCCGCTCTTACCAAGCTGGCCTCTTTCACGACAATGCGGACGGCATTAAACTCTTTGGCAGGACATTACAGTTCCTATCCCAACCGTCCCGTTCCTGAAAAATTGAAAAAGCGTCTTGAGTCAGAATTTCAGCAGATTGAAGCTGCTCTTAACAGAGGAGCTTAATCTCAAAATTTAGGATCAAGGATAAATTTTAACAATTCATCTTTCATCCTTGATATTTGAGTGTTAACAATTTTTAGTAGAAATATCAACTGCTTTTAGCGCCCACTGTATCCAGGCGCTTTTTTATGCAGCATTTAGTGAAAAAATACTAAAAAATCGAACTGGGTATGAGATCAAATCCGGGCTTTTTACCCCCTTTATTTTTGAGTCCGCGAAGGTGGGTGCCTGCGCGCCAACACTTAGGCAGAGGAAATTTTGTATAACCTAGCAGCGGTTTAATCGCCCAATCTTATCTTACGCGATCGCCCTTCTTGAATTTAAATAGCCGCCCGATAGAATTTGCATTGTGCGATCGACTTGTGCCATAACTAGGTCAACCGAAAAAAGTAGAAAATTTGTAGCTGCTTGTTGAGCGCGATCACAAAAAGGCGCTCGCCACCCAATTTAAACTAGAAAACCCCATTCAACTATCCCATGAAAATTGCACCAACTCGCATCGCGAATTTTCAACACCAGCGACGCTTTTTCAGTGCGGTAACTGCTGTTTTAACCAGTAGCTTCATCAGCCAGCTTGTTTGGCCGTTTATTGAAAATCAACCAGCTTTGGCCGAAACATCAGCCTATTGCCAATTATCCCAAGAACAAGTAAATCAAAAAGAAGACTTGCGCCGCGCCGCGCTGTCAGGAAAACCGGAATCTCAGCAAGCATATTTTGCTGTTTTGAGCAAAGACGCGCGGGAAATAGCAGAATGCCGCCAAAAAACTTGGCCCGAAACCCAAGCAGTTTGGCTGCGTTTGTATCCCTGCGATGTCAGACCCGGAGAACTCGATCGAGTATTAGACAAAGTTGTGAATAAAGGCTACAACCAAGTCTATATAGAAACATTTTATGACGGTCAAGTGCTGCTACCAGTCGCAGACAATCCTACGGCTTGGCCTTCTGTTTTGAGAAATCGTGGTTACGAGAAATACGATTTGTTAGAAAAGGCGATCGCCAAAGGGAAACAGCGAGGTTTAAAAGTATACGCCTGGTTGTTCACCATGAACTTTGGCTATACCTATTCTCAGCGTCCAGACAGACAGCAAGCCCTCGCTCTCAACGGTAAAAATCAGACAAGTTTAACAGCAAGTGAAGACGCAGCAATTAACGAGGACTTCGGAGAAGTTCCCGGTAATCAAGCCTTTATAGATCCGTACAACCCACAAGCACGGCAAGACTATACTTTGTTAGTAAATCAAATAGTCAAGCGCAAGCCGCAAGGAATGTTATTCGACTACATTCGCTATCTAAGGGGCGTCGGACCCGCTTCAGTTGCTACTAAAGTTCAAGACTTGTGGATTTACGGCCCAGCATCGCAGCAAGTTCTTTTGCAGCGGGCTAACAATCAGCAAGGGCGAGATTTAATTCAGCGATATTTGACTAGAGGATTTATCAATAGTAATGACGTTCAAGCAGTAGTCAAACAGTATCCAACGGAGCGAGAACCTCTTTGGCAGGGCCGAATTCCGCAGGCGATGTCAGTAGCAACTCCACCTTCTAGAAGAGAGAATGCCACATCAAGATCAGCCTCAACAAATCCCGCCGCTAACAAGCCAAACCCTGCAACTCCAACATCAAAAACGACACCGCCGCTGCCTGATATCGGCATTCTGCAAAAAGACCTGTGGAAACTAAGCGTTGCTCACGCAGTCCAAGGGATTTTAGATTTTTTGGGTATAGCAATTCAACCAGCTCAAAGGATCGGAATTCCTGTAGGAGCAGTATTTTTTCCCACTGCAAATCAAGCGATAAATCAAGGGGGATATGATTCGAGATTGCAGCCTTGGGATACATTTCCGGCTGCTGTAGAATTCCACGCCATGTCTTACGGAAATTGCGGGGATGTAAGCTGCATTGTGCCACAGGTGCAGCGAACAGTAAGTTTAGCGCCTGCGGGAGCAAAAATTATTCCTGCTATTGCTGGAGATTGGGGAAAACCTCTCCGAAATCGGCCGTCTTTGGAGATTCAAATGCGGGCAATTCGCTCGGCGACGCCACAAATTAATGCGGTGAGCCATTTTGCTTTTGGGTGGCAAGAACCGGAGGATGAAAGGGCGCGGCAAACTTGCAGATTGTAGATAGTCCTTGACAGATAGGGTGTCATCACGTCGTTTTATTGTCGCCGAAAGAGCCTGAAAGTGTAGATTTTTTATTAAGAAACCGGGTTTTGATAGCGGAAAGGGTGGCTAGCCACGATTGATTTGCCTAAAAAAACCCGGTTTCTGCCTAAGTCTAGCTTTAGTGCGATCGAGGTTTTGCAAAAAAAAATAATTTACCCAACTTTTAAGCTAGCAGAACAATCAGGCATAATGAGATTGTTCTAAATAAATTCTATACCTGATGAATCGCAAAGGCCATAAAAAACTGGTTATTAAAACAGTTATACTTATCGGATTGAGCATCACAATTTCTCTGGTGTCGGAAAACAGAAAAACCGCCAATTCAAATGCGCTAATACCGATCGCACCCGTTGAAAATTCCCCGCCCAACCTCCTGAAACCCCCAAAACTAAAAACACCCCCTTCTCCCCCCGCAACTCCCTCTCCCACACCTCCCGAACAACCTTTAATCTTCGCACCGCCCGTGCAATTTCGCAGCCAAATTGTTTATAAAGCCAGTATTAACAACTCAAAAGTTATCGCCCTGACATTTGACGATGGCCCAACGCCAGAAACTTTGAAAATATTAGAAGTTTTGCAGAAACACCAAGTTGTGGGCACATTTTTCTGCTTGGGTGCAAATTTGCGGGAGTATCCAGAAATTGCTAAAAGAGTTGTGCAAGTAGGAAATGCGATCGGCAATCATACTTGGCATCACTATTCTCACAATGTTACGGAAAAAACAGCATCGGATGAAATAGATAATACTGGCGTTCATATTTATCGATCGACAGGGGCAAAAAGTTTCTTGTTTCGCCCTCCCGGCGGCCGCTTAAATAACGGTTTGGCAGATTACGCTAAAAAGAAAAATTATGTAGTGGTGATGTGGTCGATCGATCCTAAAGACTTTCTGCAACCTCCGGCCGCTGCGATCGCCCATACCGTGTTATCCCAAGCGACATCGGGGGCGATCGTATTGTTGCACGACGGCGGCGGAAATCGCCAGCAAACAGTCGAGGCGCTATCTGCAATTATTCCCAAACTCAAACAGCAGGGATATCGTTTTGTCACCGTACCGCAATTACTGCAAATGCAAGCTGGACAAAAACAGCGAATTGTGATCGCAAATCCCCATGAACAGACATCGGGGCCAAATTAACTTCCTCAGAATTTCATCTGCGTTCATTTGCGTTAATCTGCGGTTAAAAATCCAATTATGCTAAACTTATTAACAACCATATAAATCATGATAAAATTAATGCAAAAAATTCAATCAAGAGACATCAACCTCCGCTATCTAATTGATAACTTCGGCTTGCAGCGAGTTCGTAACAGCGAATTTTTCCGAGAATGGCAAGAAAACTTACCCGAAGTAACAGACTCAGAAAAACAATTGCTCGATCGCGTCCAAGACATATACTTCAACTTGGTAGACACCCCGCCTGTATTGGAAAATGCAGTCAAGCTAACAATCATCAGCCCCATTTTGTTTATTGCCGGTCTCTATGAGTCTCCTTTTCAAGTCAAAGCCGAAAAATCGATCGCCATTCAAGAGGAAGACGAAGGCAGAATCATCGAAGGCAAAATAGATATTCTAATTATGAAAGCAAACTTATGGGTGACAGTAATTGAATCCAAACAACTTTCGTTTTCAACTGACGAAGCACTTGCCCAACTCCTGACATATATGCTGGCAGATCCCGATCCTGAAACTCCTACTTTTGGAATGATTTCCACAGGTGCTAACTTTAGTTTTGTCAAGTTAGTCAAAGGGGAAACTTCGCAGTATGCCTTATCGCCAGAATTTGTAATCCGCAATCCCGGCAATGAATTGTACCGCGTTTTGCAGATTTTA
Source organism: Microcoleus sp. S13C4 (assembly GCF_036700865.1). Taxonomy (NCBI): domain Bacteria; kingdom Bacillati; phylum Cyanobacteriota; class Cyanophyceae; order Oscillatoriales; family Microcoleaceae; genus Microcoleus; species Microcoleus sp. S13C4. Next base: position 250,453 of record NZ_JAUBPS010000001.1, on the reverse strand, counting down.
AAACGCCTGAGTCAACTCCCAGACTAGCAATAAAAGCCATTGTGAGTTATCTTTCAAAGCAGACAATATCTAATATCTCAAATTTCAAACTGGTGCGAGCATGGTAAATTACTGGATAGTCGGCGCTGTGGCAATAGCTTCTGTCTGCTGGGCAGAAATAATACGAGACTTTTATCACGTCGTGTCCCATTATTGGGGACCGCTGCAAAAGCTGCACACTTGGCATCACCGCGTTTTCCGCCCGAATTTGACGCCCGTCAGCGAGACTATTTACAAGCAAGCACACTGGCGTCACGACGTGCCCGAAGCTGCGGCTATGATGGTTTTGGGGTTGTTGCTGTGGGGTGTAGCTTATTTTGGGCTGCCGGAATATCACTGGGGCGCAGCAGCGGGTTGTATTTATACTTTAGGCTTTTTGTTGAGCGCGATCGCCCGCGGGTGCGGCATCAAAGGCGCAGACGAATTAACCGACATCACCCACCAACCGGGAGACTTTCTGACTCCCCCTGGCAAGTGGTTAGTTAATAAACCTTATCACTGGCGGCACCACTTCGACAATCAAAATGCTTACTATTGCGGTACTTTCACCTTAATAGATAAACTTATGGGTACAGCACTTTCTCTCAAAGGCAAAACTGTAGCCGTCACCGGTGCATCGGGAACTTTAGGTCGTTCGCTTCTCAAACACCTGCACAAAGCTGGTGCAAAAGCGATCGCCCTCACCTCTGGAAATGAGGAAATTACTTTGGATGTAGACGGCGAAATTTTACCTGTAAAAACCGTAACTTGGCAAGCTGGCCAAGAGGCAGACTTAGCCCTATTTTTAGAAAAAATCGATATTCTCGTCATCAATCACGGGATTAATGTACACGGAGAAAGAACAGGAGAGGCGATCGCCAACTCATACGAAATTAACACTTTTTCCGCGTGGCGGCTGATGGAACTCTTTTTCTTAACAGTCCGTACTAACGAAAACATCGCTTGCAAAGAAGTCTGGATCAACACTTCCGAAGCAGAAGTAATTCCCGCTGTCAGTCCCCTGTACGAACTCAGCAAGCGCGCCCTGGGAGATTTAGTCACCCTGCGCCGGCTGGACGCGCCCTGCATCGTTCGCAAACTGATTTTAGGGCCGTTTAAAAGCAACTTAAACCCGATCGGCATTATGTCGCCAGATTGGGTAGCGCAGCAAGTTATCAAACAAGCTAAAGCGGATGCCCGCAATATCATCGTGACAATTAATCCTTTGACTTTTATCATTTTTCCCGTCAAAGAGTTCTTTGTTTCCCTCTACTTCCAAATCTTCAGCCGAAAGGCGATTTCAGAGATTAAAGCAGCGGCAGCATCCGAAAAATCTAGCGTTGAATCTAAGATTAATTGACAAACAAGAAACCCGGTTTTTGAGATAAACCGGGTTTCTAACTGGGGATGTAATACCAAATTCGGCTTTAATACCCCTTTGATTCTTTTGTCCCTCTTTGCGGAGACCAAATTTTGTGTACAATCGGTTTCAACCGCCGCGTATTATTTAATTACTAACCTCAGCCATTTCAATGACGCGACCGTCATAATCCTTGACCAAAAAATTCAGCGGCTTTTCCCGGCGAATTTTATAACTAATGCCGCGAGTTTGTACCCTCATCAATAGCTGATCCAAACACTCGCGATCGAAACAAACATGACGTTCGCGATTTTTTTCCCCTACACCAGCGCCGCTAATGATATGCAACTGCGTATTTTTCATCAACTGATACCACAAACCCTCGGGACTCCCCAGCGTTTGAGAGCTCGTTGCCCTCCCGACATTCGGCGACAAATACAGCGGATCGATACCAGTTGTGCCCAAAGTTTGCTCGTAATTGTAGTAGTAGTGCAGCGGCACTTCTGCTACGGGCAGGTTTAGCATACCTTCATAGAACTCCCTCGCTTGCCCGAGATCGGATACCATCACCGTGTGTACCTTCGGAGCACTGGTGAGAAACATCCACATCGCCCCCGCATAGGCGGCCAGCAGCATCACCATAATTCCTTGAGTCGAAAACAAGCTGTCCAGGGGCAGGGACGGCAAGAAAGAGCTCAAGTACAAAGGCCGAAGTCCAAAAGCAATAAGACTAACTGCTAGAGTCATGAATTATAAGAAAGGGTAAACAACGAAATTTAGGAAGATTGCAGTCGCGATCGCCCGCGAGACTTAAACTATTAGCTTAGCCATCTATGTTAGCAAAAACTAGCGGTTAAGCCCTACCCGATGAAAGTCTTTGTATACGGCACACTCAAACCGGGGGAGTCCAACTACCTCCGCTACTGCGAAGGAAAAGTTGTGGATGCTTGCCCCGCGATCGCCCGCGGTCAACTTTTTGCGCTGCCGATCGGCTATCCTGCGATGATGGCCGGAGATGGCACAGTCTGCGGTTTTCTCCTCTGTTTCGCAAACTCGGCTATTTTGGACGATTTAGACCGATTGGAAGACTATCATCCGCTGCGGGAACCGACACAAAACGAATATCAGCGGCAGGAAATCGAAATCTTCGATCGACACCTTAAACCTTTAGGCAGGGCTTGGGCTTACTTCATGTTACCCGATCGCGTTCGTTCCCTAGGAGGCATCTGGCTGCCCCACGGCACGTGGGAAAATCGGTTTTTCACCAAATAAGGTAGTTAATGCCGATGAGCTTAGGAAATTGCCATTGCAGGGGGCGAAGGTGGCTCGAACCTGTAACCGTAACCCCGAATAGTTTTAATAAACTGCGCTCCAGTAGCATCAACTTGAATCATTTTCTTGCGAATCTGACCGATATGTACGCTAACAACTTTCTCTTCTCCTGTGTCGTCGCAGTTCCACCCCCAGATTTTTTCGATTAGCTGTTGGCGACTCCAAGATTGACCGGAATGACTTGCCAAAAAATACAAGATATTAAATTCCAAGGCTGTTAACTTGATAATTTTGTCGTTGAGTGTTGCTTCCCGACGCGCTGAATCGATCGCGAATTGATCGAATACAATACGTGATGGAGTGACAGACCTCATACGTCTCAACACCACTTCTATACGAATTGCCAACTCCGCCAAACCAAAGGGTTTACAGATATAATCATCAGCACCGGCGGACAGGACTTTAAGTTTATCAGCTTCGTCCGTGCGGCTGCTTAGGATTACCACAAAAACATTAGTACGGCGCTGCATTTCCTGGCAGAGGTGATAGCCTGTAGTATCCGGCAAATTCCAATCAAGAACGACTAACCGTGGCTTGAATTTTTCAAACAATGTTAAAGCCGTCTCGCCATCGGCTGCCGAATCTACTTGATATTTCTGAGTTAAAAAACGATGAACGAGAGTGCGGATGGATGGGTCATCATCCACAACGAGAATCTTGGGAGCAGTATCAGTAGTCATCACCAAAAAAAATATTTTTGTTATCACTTGAAAGTTGGCAATTACAGAACAGCTTCTTTAGTCAAGCATAAATCCCAGCTCGCTCCAAATAACTGGCAATTCTTCAATCAACTTAGCTTGGAGGTCAAAAGGCTCTCCCATATCCCAAATCTTGAGTTCTAGGCGTTCGTTAAATACTGTTATTTCAAGGTTGATCGGAGTTTCAAAGGGCAGATTTTTGTGAGCGTGGCGAACAGCATTCGTAAACCCTTCTATCGTAGCAAGTTTGCACTGCTGCAAAACTGGTTCGGGAATGGGTAGATACTCTAAAACTGCTCGACCCACCATAAAACTTGAACAACACTCTTGAGGTCAGTATTTAGTTGAAGGTGAAGTGTTTTTATTGGCTGGTTATAAGTTTGATAAATTTGGTGACCTCGTTGCTTTTTCCACCCCACAACCAAGGCGTTTAAAAAGTCAAGTAGCCGCTTCAAATAACCATAGGTAATGGGAGGTTGGGGTGGTTTTATACCTGGATGAAAATCTTTCACAATTAACAGACAGTTGCCATGGTCAGAAGTGCGTGTATAGCTGAGCTTATCGGCTATTTTGCTAATAAGTTTTATGCCTATTCCACGGGAGGGAATTTCATTGATGTTATTTCTCATGTTGCTATCCTTTCTCATCATTTAATAGGTAATTTTTAGAGACACAAGAGAGTGGCATTCTGAAGGGTTAATCTTGCATGATTTATACCTGACTTTTCCCGTAGGCCGTGCATTTGTTGTCAGGATCATTTTCTCTTTTTTGCTGGGGTCTTGACAAACTCAGTTTGCGATCGCTAAACTGATCGAAAACTGACATTGACAATTAGAAAAGTAAATTATATAATGACGACCCTCAAAGCCTCTGAGGAGGGATTAGTAAAAATTAGGCAAGCTAGAAGAGAAAGGGGAGGGACGATAGAAGACCCCAGATGGCTAGTAGAAGCTAGTCAAAAATTAGAACCCGATCGAACTTGGACAGAGGCCGGGCCCTATGCCGATGGCCTCTCGCTGCCAACTTGGAGGCGTTTTTTAGGAGGAAGAGACCCAATTAAAGCTAATGCTTTCAAGGCTTTCTGCACGGTTTTGCAGTTGAATTGGGAAGAAATTGTCGATCGTCCTCCACCCAAAAATCCGCAGCCACCGAATTTAGACATTGATTCGGTAGTGCAAGAGATCCGGCAAAAATGCCACAGCAAAATCCAACAGCTTTACAGCAAAATGCAACTGTTGGATATTGCACAGCCCGTTGATGTCAGTAACCTCTACGTTGAAGTCAACATTTTGGAGGAAATTACCAGTTGGCAGCCCGGAGAAATTAGCGATTTACTCAGAGACTTCAACCCAGATGCAGATAACTTTAACCGCTTGGGTTTAGGCAAAGTGCGGCAGAAACGAGTACCAGGATTGGATGCGGTGAAATCTCACTCTAAATTGATGGTACTCGGCAAACCTGGTTCCGGTAAAACTACCTTTTTGAAACACATTGCCATTCAGTGCGATCGCGCAAAATTTGAAGCACACAAAATACCGATTTTTATCCCTCTGAAAACCTTTGCTGAAATCCCTAATCTTGACTTATTAGAATATATCAGCGACGAATTTGCCACTTGCGGAGTTGAGGGGCGATCGCAAACTGAATTCGTACTCAGTCAAGGCAGAGGCTTGATTTTATTGGACGGCTTAGACGAAGTGCCAGAATCAGATAGCGATGCAGTCGTCAGACAGATTCGTCAGTTTGTCCAAAAGTATTACAACAATCAGTTTATAATTACCTGTCGAATTGCCGCTGCTAAGTACCGATTTCACGACGAAGCTTTTACCTGTGTTGAGGTAGCCGATTTTAATAACAAGCAAATCGCTGCCTTTGCGCTCAATTGGTTTGTGGCTTTTTCCCATAATCTGGAGGCAGGGAAAGCTTTAGCCTCTCAATTTGTAGAGAAGCTGAAACTGCAAAAAAATCAGCAAATCCGAGAACTGGCAGTAACGCCAATTTTGCTTAATCTGACTTGTTTAGTATTCCAAGCAAAAGCAGAGTTTCCATCCAACAGAACCAAGTTGTATGAGGAAGGACTGGAAATTATGCTCAGAAAATGGGATGAAACTAGAGGCATTCAACGGGATGAAGTTTATCGCGATTTGAATTTGTGCCGGAAACAAGATTTACTTGCTTTTGTGGCAGCTATTACTTTCAATCGGGGCGATTACTTTTTTGAAAAAAATCAAATCCAACAATTGATTGCCGACTATCTAGCTAACTTGGCCGATGGCACAACTGACCCCGTTAAGTTCGAGATCGATAGTGAGGTTGTGCTGAAGGCGATCGAGGCACAACATGGATTATTAGTGGAGAGGGCAAGAGGGATTTATTCGTTTTCTCATCTAACATTTCAAGAGTATTTCACTGCCAGAGAAATTGTTACCAATTCCGAGCCACAAGTTTTGGAAAAACTGGTCAGCCACCTAACCGAGAAGCGTTGGCGAGAAGTATTGTTCTTAGCAGTTGGGATCTTGCCAAAAGCTGATGACTTGTTACTGTCAATGAAACAGCAAGTTGATGGACTGGTCGCTGAGGACGAGCAGTTGCAGCAGTTCCTCCTGTGGGTAAACCAAAAATCCCTTTCTGTTGATTTTACCTACAAACCTGCAGCAGTGAGAGCATTTTACTTTACCCTCGAATATCCCCTCCTTGACTGTGGCTTTGCCCTTTCTCTTGACCCTTGTCTGAAAAAAGTTGTGGGACAAATTCTTGAACAGGTTCTTAACCTTGCACTTGAAGGTGCTCTTGACCTTGCCCTGAACCCCGTCCTTAAGGATGCGCTTGAGCCTACCCTTGGTTACATCAGCCTTACCCTTGAACGTACCCTTGTCCCTAACCTTGACCTTGTTCTTGACTGCGACCTTGTACCTGCCCTTAAGCCTGAACAAAGGCAAGCGATACAAGAACTTTTGGAACAACTGCCCGATCCAAAAAGTGACAAAGAGATATTTGCAAAATGGTGGAAAGATAACGGTCAGGCTTGGGATAAGCGATTAAGACAAATGATGATTTTGTATCGCGATATGGGTCGTCTTTGGCAATTTAGCGAACAGCAGAAGTCATTGCTGAGGAAGTATTACGATGCTAATAAATTGCTGGTAGATTGCGTCTATAGCGGTTGTAATGTATCTCCTGCTGTGCGGCAGGAAATTGAGGAGACATTGCTGTTGCCGATCGCAAATCTGCAAAAAACCGATGACAAGTGCGATCGCCCGCTCTAATTCCCCTCGCTACCTACTTCGATATCAAGATGCGATCGCCCCACAATTCGTCATTCAAAGCCGGGAAAGTGTCCAAAGATCTATCCACCTCGAAAAACTGGGAAAAACAGCAAAAAGCCCCCTTTTTTAGGGAGCTTAGCGACTTTCGTTATTGTTCAAAACAGAAATTCTACTGCGCCTTTGGCAATTACTTTTGAGGGGTTGCTACACCAACTTTGGGAATATCCATTATGGGTGCATTCACGCCAAGCATCAAATCGTTGGGATTAACAATCTCCACCAGAGGCTCGTTCAAAGCCACAATCAAACCGTCAGATTCAGCAGGAACGGGCGATCGAGCAAACTGGGGAGCAAACAATTGGCGGCCACCACCGACACCAGACACCACTCCAATCAACAAAGCTGCGATCGCACCTCCACCCAAAATCCAAGCCCGTTTCGGCTTGCGTTCCACCCGCTGCAAAACCTTCGCCGCCAACTCCTGTGCAGATTGTTCCGCTGCAGGCACCGGCATGGCGTGAAAACTCTGCTGCATCATCAGCAGTCGCGAGTACAAACGTTTCGTAGTGGGGTCATTTGTCAGCCATTCCTCAACTTGCCTGCGTTCTGCAGCCGTCACTTCGCCGTCGAGGTAGGCACTCAGCAATTCAAAGCGATCGCGCATCATAGTAGTTACATTGCCCTGGGCATAATTGTTGTTAGCTTGAGTTTCCGTGAGTGAATCCCCGATACCTGGCTTATTCTGATTTTTATCCGATTCAAAGTTATAATTCATATTTCACATCACTTGCTCAAATTGGCGAAGCACCCGATCGCTATTAGGATAATTTACTGCTTATTTATATTGTAAAATAGAAGTTTTGATGTCACAGCAAAATTCATCAAATCTTCTTGATCGGCGTCGGAAATCACTCTTGCTAATTACCGTCGAGATATTTTTGCAATTCCAACTGTAACCTTTGGCGAGCTCTAGCAATTCTCGACTTGACAGTTCCCAGAGAAACACCGGTCATTTCGGCTATTTCCTCATAGGCTAAACCTTCTATTTCTCTCAAAACAATTGTCGTGCGGAATACTTCCGGCAAATCTGCGATCGCCACCCGCAACTGGTCGTAAAATTCTCTAGTCGTCAAATCTTCATCAGGCCCCGGACTGTCGGCCGGAATTTCCCAATCCACCTCGCCATCTTCCAGAGCACGGGGTACGTCGAGCGACAGCGGAGTTCGCACCCGCTTGCGCTTCCGCAACTCATCGTAAAACAAATTAGTGGCGATGCGGCTCAGCCAGCCCCGAAATTTAACAGGCTCTTGCAAGCGGTTAATATTGCGGTAGACCCGAATCCACACTTCCTGAGCCAAGTCTGCTCGGTCTTGCCAGTCAGGGGCCAAGTGATAGAGTACCCTGTCTACGTGGGACTGATACCGCTTCAACAGTTCTGAAAAGGCAGTGCTCTCAGGTCGATTTCCTTCCTGACAACGCAATACCAAGTCATAATTAGAGAGTTTTTCGGCTGGCAATTGCACTCTTTGAACGGTCGCCACAACCGCAGACCAGGACACGGAAATAAAGTCGCTCATCGGTGGAATTGGCTCATCGAACATTCCACATTTTTTGACGTTAGCAGATCCCGATTGGTTCCCGCCCTCGGAAACTGCGATCGGCTTGAGTCATCAGACAGTCAATCAATGACTGCTTACTAATGCCCGATAACCTCGCACGCTCCTATACTAACCCAACTGCTAGAACCGTCGGCCCAATGTTCCTTTTTCCAAATCGGTACATTGTGTTTGAGCGTATCTATGGCGTACTGGCAAGCTGCAAAGGCTGAGTCCCGGTGGGGACAGCCAACAGCCACCAGTACGCTGATTTCTCCCACCTGCAAGTGTCCGACGCGGTGGTGAATGGCGACCCGATTGACATCGGCCCACTGGCGGCGGATTTCCGTAGCGATTTGCTGGAATACTCGCACGGCCATCGGTTCGTAGGCTTGATATTCTAGGGAAACTACAGCTTGACCGTCAGTTTGGTTGCGGACTGTACCGCTCATCATTACCACGGCTCCGTTCGCCGCGTCATCTGCCAAAGCGTATATTTCCTCTACAGACAAGGGCGCTATGGTAATGGCGAAGCTGTCTGATTCATGGCATTGAGGAATTGTGCCGATCGAAAGTGCAGCGCTAGATTTCATTGCCAAAGAAGTGGTGTTGGAGAAGTTAATTGATCTTGACACAAATCCAGTCCCGATCGATCTTGCATCCTTGTCCGGGAAACGGGGCGGCTAATCTTGAGACCCCTCTCGTAGCAAGGGCGAGAGCCAGACGCCATCGCCCCGAACTTCTGCACAAGTGCGATCGGCTACAATATGACTCACCAAAACCCAATTAATACCGTGCTTCAAGACGAGCGGGATGCTTGTTCGATCAAATTAACTGCCGATATTGCTGTAGCAACTCAATAAATAAGCACACCCAAATAAGTAGTGTCATTGGCAACTCAGTATAATAAATTTCCAACCCCAACGATTACTTTCTTCCCTTTTGAATGACACAGTTAAGTTTAATTCTGCCCTCCTACTTAATCCTCGTCGCCCAAATCTTTAAGCAGCAGATGTAAACTTTATTTATTTTTTTGTTCCGGAAAGCTACTTAGATGGCATGATATACCTGTGCAGGATTCAGGAAAATTGGCGACTACTCAGCCAAAGCAAGACCGTAACGCCCTCTTGTGCCTTTTCGGAAACAGAAGTTAATGGTTTGGGCTGTTAATTGAGGTTTCGACCTGAGTCTGCACCAACAAATGTTAACAACAATCACGAGGAAACTATGGAAGCACTAGCATTGAGCCACTCTTTTGTTGCTTATGAATCTCCAGAGTCCGAACTCCAACTGGAATTGAAAATTCCTAATTCTGCATGGATAGGCGTTGCAGGTATGGCAGTAGCTCTATCTGTTCTGGGTGTCGGTGGTGAAGCGCAGGCAAGTTGCGGCTACTCCCGTTGTGGCGGTCACAGCCGTCACAGCTACGCCGAAGTTGCAACCAACGGCGGCCGACTAAATATCCGCCACCGCCCCGATGGCTGTTCTCATGTTATCGGCAAGTTATACAATGGAGACAATGTGGCATTGACCGGTCGTTACAAACGTGGCTGGGCCGAACTTGCAGGCGGCGGCTGGGTATCTGCGTCGTGGCTCTCCTAACTCTTTAGAGGAATTTACATTTCTAGAAAGAGTTTTAATCGTTACCCGGGCAGACCGGGTAACGATTATCTTAAATATGCGATCGCTCCTGAAAATAATCGAATATCCGAAATCCATTACTAACAACTAACAGCCTAAACTTTACCGCCGCCGATTAGATAAAGTAATGCCATCCGCACCGCCACGCCGCTGGTAACTTGCTGAGAAATCAGGCTAAACTGGGCATCGTCCATCAAATCCGAACTAATTTCCACGCCACGGTTAACCGGGCCCGGGTGCAAGACCTTCACATTCGGCTTGCAGAGTTTGAGTCGATCGCGCGTAATCCCGTACAAAGAATGGTATTCTCGTAAACTCGGCAGTAAATGGTTGCTCATCCGTTCCTTTTGCAGCCGCAAAGTCATCACAAAATCAGCATCAGCCAAAGCAGGTTCAAGCTGCCAGTGCAAAAATAATTTGCCTTCCCTACCATCGCCACACTCAGCAAACAACAGCGGTAGCAAAGTTGGCGGCCCGGCCAAATGAACCTCTGCCCCAGAAGCCGTTAGACTCCAAATATTAGACCTAGCCACCCGCGAATGTAAGATATCCCCCACCACAGCAATTTTTTTGCCCGCTAAAAGTTCCAGTCGCGGACGTTCGGTATCTAACAGAGCACAAATAGTAAATAAGTCTAGCAAACCTTGCGATGGATGTTCGTGCTGGCCGTCTCCAGCATTGAGAACGCTGACTCTCGAACCCAAGCGATCCATTTCCGAAGCAATGGTGCTGGGAACTCCAGCTTGTTCGTGCCGGATTACCATCAAATCCGTTCCCATCGCCAGATAAGTCTTAGCCGTATCCAGAATAGTCTCCCCCTTCGTCAGAGAAGAACTTCCCGGGGTAAAATTTAGCGTATCCGCCGACAGCCGCTTGGCCGCCAACTCAAAACTATTGCGAGTCCGGGTAGAAGGTTCAAAAAACAAATTCGCGACCACTTGACCCTGCAGGGCCGGCACTTTCTTCGTGCGGCGGCCGAGCACCTCCCGAAAACTGGCTGCTGTTTGCAGCACCGTATCGTATTCGTCCGAGGTAAAATCAGCCAGAGTGAGAATGTGTCGCCTTGTCCAAGTCATACAATTTTAGATTTGAGATTTGAGATTTGAGATTTATTGAATCAAGACGGACGATGGGTTTGAAACTTGCCTGCTGGCCCACGTGGGCCAGCCTAGAATGTTCGATCGACATTTAGGGGTGGCGATCAACAGTATCCAACAATTTTTGATCGCTTTTGCGGTCAGTAGAGTTATAATCAGTTTATGTAGCTCAGACCCCACTCTCACAGCGAACCCAGCGTCGAAGGTGAAACAGGTGTGGTTTACCCGCAGGAAAGCGGAAATTACGCTGTAGCAGCGAAAGCGCAGTAGTTGCAGTTTCTCCTACGCAAACTCAGCCTTGTCAAGAACAAGCCGAACGTAGCCCTTGCATCTGCCACTATGTGGAAACAACGATGTGGAAACAATCGAGGCGGCCAACCTCCCACTGTCGATCGACAGCATATAGCGGGACATTTTAAAGATGATTAATTCTTTGAAGTCGGTCTTGACTCTTCAGTCCTGCTTATAGGCCCTTGTCAAAACAAACTCTGTTAAGATACAAGTTGAATATGTAGCTTCCCGACAAAAATCTACACGTATCTTGGCGAGACTGTTCTTGGCGAAACTGCGGTAAAAAGTGAGAGCTGGGAAGTGGTAATTACACAAGATTTAAACAATTCAAGAGGTATTATGAGCCAGCAGGTTATACAGCCGATGGTTAAGTTCCAGCGTCAGGTGCATTCTCTCGTCACGTCTGACATTATCAAGCCGACAGACAGTATTTGGAAAATTGCTCTACTTTACGGCGACGAATGGCCGTATTGGAAACAGCAATTGTTAGAGTTTGATTTTTCTATGCAAGACCCCGTGAGCGAGTTGATAGCTGTAGAAGCTTGGGACGAAGAATAACAGAGGAGACGAAGGACTGGGGTGTCGGAGAGAAATTTCGAGGCGATCGGGTAAATTTTCTTTCATAAATTTCCGTTGCTAGCTTCTTCCCTCTTCCCTCTTCCCTTTGCGCTCTTCCTAATAACTTGTGACTTTTGGCTTTTGGCTTTTGAGTTTTGACTTTTGTTAAACCGAAGCTGCTAAAGCTCGAGCTAATTGTTGAGCAGTTTGAAAGCGATCCCCAGGCTTAGCGGCCGTGGTTCGCAAAATGGTCTCCCGCAGCTTGGGGGCGATCGTGGGAATATTGTCGAGCTTAAACCCGTAACCTCCAGCTATTTTCCCGTAAAAGTTTTGAGGGCTTTGGGCCGTCAGCAAAAAAATCAAAGTAGGCCCAATAGCATATAAATCCGACTGAGGGAGAGGCTGTCCCCGGTCTTGTTCTGGTGCGGTGTAACCTTCAACGCCGATGCGAGTCCCTGGAGGAGTGCCGATTTCTTTAACGGCTCCAAAATCCAGCACTGTAATGCAATTGTCGCGGTGGCGCACCAGCAAATTAGCAGGTTTAATATCCCGGTGGACGATCGGGGGTTTTTGAGAGTGAATGTAGTCCAAAACTTCACAGGTTTGGATCATCCACTCTATTGCTTGTTGGGGAGCAACAGGCCCGCGGTTGTAGATGCGTTTTTCTAAATCCTCGCCGTGGAGCATTTCCATCACCAAGTATTTTTTGCCCCCTTCCACAAAGAAGTCAAAAAACTGAGGAATTCCCGGATGGTGGAGGGCCTTGAGAGTTTTAGCTTCACGTTCAAACAGTTCTTGAGCTTTGACTATTTGAGCCATATCAGCATTCATTTCCTTGAGGACTACCAGAGAAGCGGCGGGCGAACTTCCGGGTTGTTGAGCTTTCGCTTTATCTCGATCCCAGGCTAAAGTCGTTGTCCCCATACCGCCTTGGCCCAAAGTTCGCAGCACTTGGTAGTGGCGCACCGTGCGATCGACTTTAATCGGTTCGCCGCAGTGGATGCAGAATAAATTCCCCGGCGGGTTTCCCGCGTGGGTACACCTCGGTGCCACGAGATTGACGGTGGAGTTCGCCTCAATCTTGCCACCTAGTTCAATAGTAACCACTTGGAAATGCAGAATTGGGCCGCCCCGCGCCAACTGGATCAGGGCACCGTCGGATATCCAACCCTGAGACATCAGAATACCGTTAACCAAAGTCCCATTTGTCCCGGAATTGACTAAATACCACTGACTCAACGTGCCGCTATTAACTCTTTGCAATTCCAGATGCTGCCTCGACACTAGAGCATTGGGGATCACAACGTGATTTTCAGGAGAGCGGCCGATGCGAATAATGGATTCGCTCTCGAAACTCCACTGTTGCAGGGGGGTCTGTTTGTCTGGATCTAAAAGAGTCAGCAGCATTTTTGATTGATGTGGTTGAACTCCCTGATGTGGCAGTGAGAGTTGGCGGGAATTTACAGATTAGGGGCGTAGGGCTTTGAAAAATTAGAAATTAAAAATTAATTATGAGCTTCACAGGTGAGTTTCACTAAAACTTTATAATATCCTGATTGTGATTAAAGATTCCATAAACAATTAAGTTATAAATAGTTTTTGGGAAACAATTATCCGTCAAAATTCAGAGGGGTCGATCGCTCATGAAAACACAGTAGATCGATTTAACACTTGAAAATACAAAAACTAGGTAAACTATCGCTAAACTTTTACGTAAATTTGATGTTGCAGGAGGTTGTGATTTACGTCCGACATCATGTAGGGCGGGCTATTCCCGCCTATACCACATTGCCCCGATAGCGATCGGGTATAAAACAGATTTCGCATCAGCCCACCTGCTGCCTCACTTCATTTTAGTTGATTTTTTTTCATTAGACTAACTCTTTTTGTAAGTGAAAGCTCTTTCAAATATGATCAATCCACTTACTATCAAGCTACTTTTTTCAGGAGATTCCCTGAACCGAGTCTCAAAATTAAAGCTACGGATAAATGGTTTGTCCTCCAAAGCTTTTCTGCAATCGTATGGGTCTGTAATCAGTTTTTTAACACTCAAACCGAAGCTGTTTTAACACCGGATACCTAAAAACAGAGCGAGCAGTAAAGCCTTGCCCAGAAACGGCAGAAGCTGTTTTTTTTCTCTGCAACAATTGCAGGTTTAACCCAGGCAGTCACGGGGGAAAGACGCTACCTTGGAAAAAGTTGGCAGCATCCAAATTCTAAAATCGAAATGCGCCTACCTGCGCCCGAATGATAATTGCCGTGATATTGTCGTGACCGTTGCGTTTGTTACCCAGTTCAATCAACTGGGCAACTCCCTGGTCGAGATCAGCTTGGGGATTGAAAAGGGGTTCGAGAGTGTTCTGCCAGTGAGTTTCCAACAAATCATTATCTGTCAGGCCGTCGGAAGCCAAAATTAATAAGGTATCTTCGGACAAGTCTAAAAACTGCACGTCAGGCTTGAGAAAATTACTGTCTCGCGGGCCGAGGGCTTGAGTTAGTTGATAGGCGTCAGGACGGGCATAAGCAGTTTCAGGGTCAACCCCGCGCTTAATTTCGCGCTGCCCTACTTCGTGGTCTGAGGTAATTTTTTCTAGGGTTTGTCCCTTTCTCAGTCGGTAGAGGCGGCTGTCGCCGACGTGGGCAACGGCGAATTGGGTGTCTTGAACTAAGACTGCAACTAGAGTTGTACCCATGCGGGCGCTGCCGGAGCGTCCGTCCTTTTGATTGATTTCAAAGATGGCTTTGTTGGCTAGCAGGACTCCCTCGCGGATGGTTTCTGCTGGAGGTAGTTGATTTTCCCAACTGGTTTGAAAGAATTCTCTGAGGGTTTCAGCCGCTAGTTGACTGGCTACTTCTCCGCTGTCGTGTCCGCCCATGCCGTCGCAGAGAATGTAAAGCCCTTTGGTTTGAAAGATGCGACCGAAGGAGCTTTCGAGTTTGTTGAGCTGAGTCCAGATGCTGAAGAAGTCTTCGTTGTGGTCGCGCGTGCGGCCAACATCGGTGAGGCCTGCGTCTTCTAAGCTGTAAATCTGGAGTGGCATGGGCTGGGTTAAGACTTCGCCAACCTCGGGGGGGGACTCGTCGGGGCTGCGGTAATGCCTGCGCGTCGGGGTTGAGCTTGGTGAAGGTGCGGTTTGGAGTTCGAGGGGAACTGTTTCTAGGCGCGATCGCAATTCTTCGATTGTGTTAATCTCGCCTCTGTACATTTGTTGCAGCAGTTCGAGCAAGGCGCCAAACTGAGTGCGATGATCGGACTGGCTAAATATCACCTGCCACAATTGCCCCAAATCTACCAGTTGCAGGTTTGAGCCGGCGGGTTCGGGATAGAGGTATTGCAGCCGCAAAGAAGCTAAGGAAAAGGAAGAGTCGGGGTTGACTCGCAAATTTGTCAGTTCCAACAAGCTTTGCCGACAGCGCCAGGGTTCTAGGGCAGCCCACAGTTCTGTCATTTCGTGCAGCCAGTATAAAATTTGCTGGGTGGAAGTTTCGGGTTGACTCCAGCGTTCTACCAGCAGTGGCCATTGAGAGCAGTCTTCTAGCAGCAGCACTGCCTGTTCGTTGTCTGACCAGCTATCGTGAATGACTGGCAGGTTTTGAGAGAATTGCCACCGCAGTGCCAGATAAGGTTCAGCTATGCCTTGGCAAAGCTCTGCTAAAGCGGAATTGGTTGAATTTTCTCCGCCTTTGATTACTGCGGTGTAGGGGGAGGTTCGTCTGGCGACGCTGGCAGAGTTGGCTGCTAGCATGGCTTTGAGGGGTGACATTTCCAGCGGCTGACAGTCCAATACTGTTACTTCTACTGTGTCGGAGCGTTTTCTCGGCGGCACGGTTTCTAGGAGTTGGTAGCGCTGCTGAGTGTCTAAATAAGCTCCTGCTTGCTGGGAAGGGATTAAATATTCTGAATTGGGGACGGGGAATTCTGGAGATGGGGGGGAGATGTCAGCTATGTTTGGGCTCTGGAAGTTCTCTGTTGCTTCCTGGATTTGTTTAGGCTGTGGTGCGGTTGTAAAATTCGGCTCAGATGCGGTTATTTGGCGCTCTGGTGCTGTAGTAGAGCTTTTTTCGGTTGTTTGAAAGGATGCTGGTGCGATCGCCCCCACGGCTACCACAGGGTCAATTTCTGTGCTGCTGAATTCGCCGTCGCTTGGCTGTGGAGAAGTTGGTTCGACTGCTGTTGGGGGTTCGGCTGGGGTGGTTATTTCTGTTTTAATGGCGTCTGTGATGGGTTCAGGAGAGTTTTGGGGCGATGCGATTTCTGAAGCCCTCTCTGGTGTTTGGGGAAACTCGGCTGGGGGTAGGGTTGACTCATCTGGCTCGACTGCTGGAAAATTCGATCGACCGCAGATAATGGCCCGCCACACTTGACCTGTTGCGACGCCGCAATTCTGACATTCTTTGGCGCTAAAAGCGACTTGGGCACCGCATTCGTGGCAAGGTTTGTAAATTAGGGAATTTCCGCACTGTTGACAAAACTTGTTTGGATTGGGATTTTCAAATTGGCAGCGGGGACAGAGAAGCATAGGGGTTTTAAATTGGAGATGGGCGATCAAGTTTGGCGGTGGGGAGTTTTGGGTTTTGGGCTGTGAGTTAGCAGTTATGAGTTTTGGGCCTGACTCGCAACGGATAACTTTCATTGGCCTATGCCTTATTTTATCGGGATGAATTCAGAACTAAGATATTTCTTAGAACTGAGATGTTGCATCTGTGTCAGGAATAGGCCTCTTAAGCCAGATGCACAAAAATCTCTCTCGCTTCACAGGCCAAAAAGCCTGCCCCACCGGCGGCAGCGAGTGCGGGCCCGACAAGAAAAGTTATCTCATCAGTGGAACGGGCATCCTGCCTATGCTTAACAATGGTGCTAGATATCAGTTAGAAGGGATTTTCTGTAGAATCTTCTTGGAAAACGGTCTCTCGGGCGATCGATTGAATTGTTGAGAGGGGTACTTCACAGAAATATTTCCGCCGGAATTGTTCTTCGGAGACTGCTGCTAGGAATTGCGCTGCAAAACGGGCGGCGATAGGGGAATTTGGCACGGAGGATTGGATGGATTGGCTATCTAATAACGGTTGGGGGATTTGAGCGGGCGCGTCTTCCTGCTGTGCGGTTTCGGGTTGTCTCGTGATGTGGAAAGCTCGATCGCGATAATGGATTTGGAAACCGAGATATGTTAGGGTTTTGAACCCGAGTTGCAGGGATGTGTCGCTGATGCCGAGTTTTTGGCGAAGTTGTTGTCTGGTGACGGTTTTTTTTGTGCGGCTGAGGTATTTGGCGATGCCGATTAGCTGTTGGCAGATTTGCTGTGGGGCTACGGGTGGGGGTAAAGTATAGGCGATCGCGAGTTTTTTCTGAGTGTGCTGTGCTTGCCGAAACCAGATCCGCAGTTCGTCCCAGCTTGCGGGGCATTCTTTGAGGATGATCGAGTTTTCGCGATCGACCTTTTGGGAATTGTAAACTAGATTGTCGCTCGGCATTTGAGATTCTAAACTTGTGCTGGCTGCTAACAACTCTTCATCATTATTTCTATTGCGCCAGTCTACGATCCAATCTATTTGAGTGGGCGCATTAATTTGGTTGTCTTCCGTGCGTTCTTGCACTGCTACGAGGCGCACTTCATACCGCGATTTGTAAGTATTAAAATCGAGTTCAACGGTGACATCGCAGCGGCCTTGGGGAACTTCGTTTTGATTGTGTCCCCACCAAATGCCGGGAAATCCCGTATCGCTAGATTCATCCCTAATTGTAAATTCTGTTTTAATATATTCTATTTTTTGCCCTTTCAAATCCTTAATTTTTTGATTCCAGAGATTGTCAAACCAGCAGTTTTCAATCAACAATTTGGGTGCGGGGTTGCCCATACCGCACGGTTCGAGCAATTTTAGTTCTTGAAATAAGTCTTTGCCTAATTCGGAGACAGTAATTTTTAGGTCGGCTTGAACAGGGGCGGCTGTTAAACTATCGGTGCTGTATTGTTGTCGCAGTTGCTGATTTACCGCATCGGTAAATAGGGGGATATTTTCCACAGGGAGACTCAATCCGGCTGCGAAGGGATGACCACCAAATCTGTGCAATAAATGCGCTTGCCCTTTGACTAATTGGTAAAGGTCGATTTGATTAGCCGAACGCGCCGAACCCCTGGCAATTTTGGATGGGAAAAGTGTTTGTGATTCGGCATCTAAGAAGGAGGTAAATTGCGTTTCCGGGGAATTTTCATTAATTTCTTCGGTTCCTTCTGTGCTGAATAAAATCACGGGGCGACCGTATTCTTGGGCGATTTGTCCCGCTACTAATCCTAATACTCCTACCGGCCATTGGGGGTCGCTGAGGACGATGACGCTAGTAGTTGAAAGGTCGAGTTTGGCTAATTTGTTGGCGGCATCTTTAGCAACATCTTTTTGTAAAGATTTGCGCCGGGAGTTGGCAATTTCCGTTAAATTTGCTAGTTCTTCGCAGCGTTTTTTGTCGCGGCTGGTGAGGAGTTCTACGCAGAAGCTGGCGTCGCCTTGAATGCGGCTGACGGCGTTGATTCGGGGGCCGAGCCCGAAGGAAATGTCGGTTGGGCGATCGCCCGATCTTTTGCACAGTTCGAGCAATTTTGCAACTCCTGGGCGGGTGGGATTTGCGATTTGTTTTTGCAGTTGTTCGATGCCGAGTTGTGCTAGGTAGCGGCTATCTCCTGTAAGTTGGACTAAATCGGCAATTAAGCCGATCGCTACTAATTCTAATAAATCTGCGATCGGTCGCTGCGGAATATCCGGTAATGTGTGATATAATGCTTCAACTAATTTGTAAGCTACTCCAACTCCTGAAAGGTTAAATAGTTGGTGGTTTGGGGGAAAGTAGCGGGGATTGATAATGGCTGTAGCTGGCGGGCGATCGTCTGGTAATGTATGATGGTCAGTAATAATTGTATCGATGTTTAAGCTAGTCGCATATTCGATTTCGGCGATGTTTGTACTGCCTGTATCGCAGGTAATAATTAAGCTAATTCCCGATTGGGCTAATGCGTCTATTCCCGGGATATTGAGACCGTGAGATTCGGTTAAGCGGTTGGGAATGTAATAAATTAGTTGGTCATTTTGAGCAAAAAATTCTCCCAGTCCGTCCCAAAGTACCGAGGTTGAGGTAATGCCGTCGGCGTCGAAGTCTCCCCAAATTGCGACTTTTTCTGCGCTGTTTCGTGCTTGCTGGATTCTTTCGATTGCCCAGTTCATTTCTAGCCCGAATTCAAAGGGACTTGCTGGTTGGTAAAGTTTGGGATTTAAGAAACCGGGTATTTGTTCGGGGTTTTGAATTCCTCTATACCACAGAAGTGCGGCGGCATAGTTTCCGGGGAGTTCTGGTGTATGGTTTCTGACAGCTTGGATTAGCCAAGCTGGGGGTTGGGGTAAGGGTTGATTTTGCCAGTTTTGAGGAGTTTCTGCCATTCGATTTTAGATTTTAGATTGTGACCACCGATCGCTCCGGGGGCTTATTTGTATGTTAAATAGGACTGACGCGAGTGGCATATATGGTAAGGTGCGTCCGGATCAAACCCTTAATTATTGAGTGATAACGCAACTCTGACGCACTCTACAAGTCGATCGCGTGTGTGACACTTTGCAGTAGTCCTGTTAAATATATATTTCGTCGATTATAGCAAGATTTGGTAGCCAATCTATCGGAGTTTCTGCTAGAAGATCTGGTGATGGAGTTTTTGTGTCTTGTGTGCGGTTGCAGCGAGTGGCAAATTGACAGGAATCGCAAAGATTGGAACTAATTTCTACTTGAGGCAAAAATTCGCCGCCTTCGGTATAACGCTGTCGCCAGTCGGTTAGCTGGTGCAATAGGTGGGTTAAATTTTGTTTTGTGCGATCGTGTTCTGTTTGGTTGTAATAAAACGTGAGTTTTTGCGGCGGTTCTTCTCCTTGCAATTGTACAAACCAGTATGTCATGGAAACTTGTTCGGGGGAATAGTCGCTGGTTTCTACTAAAACATATAAATAGAGGCGAGTTTGCCAACTTTCGGCTATCCATTTTGATTTTTGAGGGCGGGGATAGGTTTTCCAGTCGAGAATTTGAGCGGCGTTTGGTTCTGCTATTAGTAAGTCATAGATAACGGTGAATAGGTAGTCTTGGAAAATTAGGGTGCGGGGGTGTTCGGCTTGGCGGAAAACTCGATCGCTATTTTCTGAATTGGCGAAAAGTTCGGGTGCGGTGTTGATAAATGCTGCCACACAGCGTCCCAGTTCGGGGTCTTGTTGGATGATAAATTCAATGGGAAGTCCGAGTTCTCGCTGCTGCATTAATAGGTGAAAGTGGCTTCCCCATGTGAGTTTTTCTTTGTGTTCTGGGGAGGCGGTGGTGGCGAGGAGTTCTAGGTAGCTGTGTTGGAATTTTCGGGGGCATTCTTCGAGGATTTTGAGTTGGGTTTGGGAGAGGCGGAGCATTTTTTTAGGATTTTAGATTTTATATTTTTTAGGATTATAAGGGGTATAGATCTTTTTTAACCGCAGATGTCGGCAGATGGACAGAAATAAACGCAGATAAATTAGGGCGATCACGTTTTTGGAGGAATATGCGATCGCCCTTTTCTTTCCCAACTGCGAATGCTCATGGATTTGTCTTGAGGTTTTTGTAGTGTAACTCTGCTAACTGCTTTTAACGTTAAGTTTTAACGCTTATCGTATCTGAAGCTTCTATCGGCTATGGATTTGAGGGTTTTAGTAAGTGTTAAATTGTTGGTAAAAGTGATATATTTTGAATTTGTAAACCCAGATGAACGCGGATAAACGCGGATAAAAGAAAGATAAATTGACAATGAGTTAAGGGGCGATCGCCCTGCACATCAACAGTACAAAATTACTCTTTTGTCAACACAAAGACACTTCCTTCATTCCCGCGCCCGATCCGCAAATCCTTATCTAAATAAGTAATATCCAACCATCCCTGCTGTTCGCGACTATCGAACCCGAAATCTACAGCAGCGAACTTTTTACCCGACTCAATTTCATTGATAAACTTGACTGGAGATTCATAGCCAATCAACCTGCTTAAACCGAAAATTGACCGCTCAAACTTCACCTGCACCCGCCGTTCCGAAGTCGCCTCAAATGTCGCAGCCACGCTGACAATTCCTTCTAAGTAAGGCAAGCCGTAAAGTTCGGCAATGTTGTAAATTTTAGATTCTTTGACGCGGATAGATTGATAAATTGAACCCAATTTCACCAAGGGAAAACCGTCAAGATTCAGCAGGGCGCTGCTGGTGGTGTACAATAACCGCCAATCTCCATTTAAAAGCTCTCCAGCTTCGACAGGGCGTGTTGTGGGGTTGTAATCTTCCAATTGGGCGATCGCACTTAAAATCGCTTGTTTGTCGCTAGCCGTAGCCAGCAAACCTCGATTCTTACCAGCAATTATCTCTAAAAGTGCAGATTTTCTCAGCATATTTTTTAATAAGGAATAACGAAGATGGAAGAAGGAAGAGGGAAGTTGTTATTTGTAATAACCAATCACCAATAAGTAATGATTAATCCCTAATTACTAAGATATCAAATTTCACCCAATAAAGCAGAGTCCGATACAGGTAGGCTAATTCTTGCTCGTTTTTAACGTAGCGTCGGATAACTTCCCCCACGCTGATCGCACCTTCCTGCTTAATTGTATCCAATATTTCCATCTGAATGCTAACAGATCTTCTCCTATCGTCACCAAAACTGGTAAACCTAATTGTCTGTACCTGCTTTAAAAGTTCTGTTGTGGCGATCGCACCCAGACTCAGCATCATCTCATTGCTTAAACTTCTAGTCGCATAATTACCCAATACCCGAAACGGATCGTCGCCTAGGGGATAAGGTGGCTTCCCAGGTTTTAAAGCTGCTGACTCCGGTGCGGCAAGGCGAATTTCTGCTAATTCCTGCCACAAGTGTTCGTAAGCAGCAATCACTACTTTCCAATCATAAGTTTCCCTCGCCCTTTGTCTCGCATTTTCCCCCATCCGCTTTCTCAACTCGGGGTTTTCAATTAATTGGCACAACGCCCGGGTGCAAGCATCAATGTCAACTGCTGTGGCGAGGGAAGTGTGACCCATGTAAGTCGGCCAATTTAAGCTGCCGTCAAGATAATTTAGGGCTAAATCTAAACAAGATTCCGGCGGCGGGATGAGTGTGGGAATGCGGAAGCCGTCTATTTCGTGGCGTACAGATTCTTTGTATCCGTTCCAATCGGAGACTATGGCCGGCAGTCCGTTCGCCATGGCTTCTATTGGTGTCAGTCCGAAGGATTCTTGAATGTTGTCGGAAAGTGAAATGAAAATGTCGGCCGCCGACCAAATATTTCTTCTAATTTCGGGCTTTCTCCCATCTAAAAAAATAGCATTTACCGAGGGACAAAATATTTGTGCGCTATTTTTAAAGTCGGGTTCTTCTCTCGGATCTTCGATCCAACCGGCTTGAATTAAGTGGATTTTGGCTTTTGTCTGTTGTGATGCCCGTTCTAGGGCGAGGTACATGGGTACCGGATGAGCTTTTGCAGAAAAAGTCAATCGACCGACAAATAACACAACAATATCTTCGGGAGAAATGCCGAGTTCTTGCCGCAGTTGGCGACGACTATTAACTGCTTCCACACCCTGCGGAAACGCGCTGCAATCCACTCCTAGGGGAATAACGGGGAATTTGACCAAAATTTCCGGTTTACCGCCGTTCCGCTGGGCTAAATATTCAGACCACTCCCTCATAACTCCTTCTACTGCTGTTTTCACGGCTGCAGAGGTGCAGATCAGGGCGTCCCAAGGCTGCATGGGTGCGGTGATCAAATCGCCGATCGCCTCCATGATGTATTTTGTACCGATCGTGTGAGTAACGCCGCAAACGCTGTAGGCCCGCTGATCGACAAATCTGCGCGCCCAAACCATCTGCGACAGAACCGGATCGGGTCGGTAAATTGTGCCCGGTTGAGATAGCAAATCCGGTCGTTCCATCGGAATCCAGCGGACTTTCCGAGGTTTTTGCAGCCAAGGTTGGATGTGCGAACAAAACTCCTTAAAGGTTGTTTCGCTATCGGCGCAACAGTAGAGAGAGTCAGCGGTTCCGTGTTGGACTAAGCTTTTGAGAAACCCTTCTCCGGCTGAATGACGCCCCAGAAGTTTTTGCCCTCCGGTGTGGTAACCCTCTTTGTTGTATAAAATCGCTGCCGTTATATCCATTCTGAGATTTATTGCTTGAGAGTTGACTGAAGAAGCCAGAGGGCATTCGGGTTCAGGCTTTGATGCAAAAACCAGGAGACCGTTGTGAATCAACGCCTTGCCGTTAGCGAAGCTTGCAGAATAGGATCGTCGCGTGTCCCGCGATATCTTAATAGACGATCGTTTAGGATGACTATGCTTACGGCTAAAGAAGGATTGGCAAGAGCGGATTTTAGTGTTATTCTGAGGCCCATGATTGGGGCGATCGCCTTTTCGGTCTCCCATCTTATCCCATCCGGAACCAAACGGAGCTTGTGGTATAATGCTTTAGCCTTGCTAAGTCCCCGATTTGCAAGTGCTTGATCACAGTATCCGTCAGTCACTCAGTCAGCAAGTCAGTCAGCCTAATATTCGCTCTACTCGATCGCGTCTTTGTCTTTAAAAACCGAGAATCATGTACAACCCATCTCTGCGTCAAATACCTCGCCACTTGCCTGCGGATGTAATTCCATTAAAGCAGCAATCTTCTCTTTTAGACTGGTTGGAATCTAACAATCGCCTGTTAGCAAGGGATGTCCAAGAACCCGACTATCTCCACGAAGAAGAAATTTCGGAACTGATGGCAGTTGACGACAGTCCTTACGATGATTTAGAAGAAGAAGTAGAAGATGATGTGAGTGTAGGCGAAGAATAACTGGTAGAAGGGTGAAGAAATCAACCGGAAACAGGGAAGAAAAACTAAGAGATTTCTCAGTCTCCTGTATGCCACCCTATTCCCCAATTTTCAATTGCTTATTCTCAAATAGTGTGTGGTGAGGAGTGTTATGGATAACTTTTTGGATGAGAAAATCCCTTTGAGTATGCCTTTCAAACTTACAGGCAGGAATTTATTCCTGCTGCTGGGTTTGGGGCTCGGCATTGTAGCGATCGGTTTAGATGTAGCAGCGGGTAGACTTTTAAATACGCCTGCATCGCTATTTATGCCACTAGCTGTTTGTGCTGTAGTTGCATCGGGTGTGGGCTGTGTAGTTGTGCCTTTACTCCAGCAACTAAAAGCAGGACAAATAATTCGCGAAGACGGCCCCCAAGCTCATTTAAAAAAGGCGGGAACGCCGACAATGGGAGGCATCTTTTTTGTGCCTGCAGGAGTCGCAGTTGCTTTGCTTTGGTCTAGATTTAACTCAGATGTTGTTGCCGTATCGGCTTTAACTTTAGCTTACGGTTTCATCGGCTGGATAGACGACTGGCAAATTCTGCGCCTTAAGTCGAATAAAGGTATTTCACCTCGGATGAAATTGGCTTTGCAAACAGGTTTTGCAGCTCTATTTTGTCTGTGGTTGATGTTCCGCGAACCAGGTATTTCTACCAGCATTGCTTTGCCTTTCGGTTGGGTATTGCCTTTAGGTTTTCTGTTTTGGCCGCTGGCGGGTTTTGTGCTGGTAGCTGAAAGCAACGCTACTAATATTACTGACGGCGTTGATGGGTTGATGGGAGGTTTGGGGGCGATCGCACTTTTGGGATTGGGCGCATCTGTAGCCTCAACTTCGCCAGAATTAATGCTGTTTTGCGCCTGCACCAGCGGCAGTTGTCTCGGTTTCTTAGCACACAACCGCAATCCAGCCAAGGTGTTTATGGGCGATACAGGTGCTTTAGCTTTAGGCGGTGCTTTGGGTGCGGTAGCTCTATTAACAAATAGCCTTTGGATATTATTAATTATCAGCGGGATTTTCTTTATTGAAACGCTGTCAGTAATTGCTCAAGTAGGTTATTACAAAGCTACAAAAGGGCCTGATGGAATCGGCAAGCGTCTGTTAAGAATGGCTCCACTGCACCATCATCTAGAACTTTGCGGCTGGTTGGAAACTCAGGTTGTGGGCATTTTTTATTTAACAAACGGGGTGTTAGTGTTAATGATTTTGATGTTGACTAGAAACAGTTGAGAAGGGATTGCGTGACGGATTGCACAGGGAATGTAAGAGATATTTTCTACTATTGGAAAGAAACAGGCAAGATGCCTGTTCCACAACTGCATTAAGTTATTGTGGAACAGGCATCTTGCCTGTTTAAGGCTCGGAAGTTATAATTTTGACAATTTATATCCCCAGTTAATGCAATGGAACTTAGTAAGGCTTTTTAATTATTTGAAGAACCGCGAAGAGGCTTATAGGAGGAAGGAAGAACTACATTTGCTTCTTTATCTTCCTTAGCCTGCTTAGCGCCTTTGCGGTTCGTTTAATCTTACTCAATATTAGTTATGCTATCGTTTACGGTTGTTTGTGAATGACTAAAACGTTTTTACCGGAGGTTTCGGTGGTTGTGCCTGTTTACAACGGCGAGATGGATTTGCCGGAGTTGATCGAGTGCCTGCGATCGCAAACTTATCCGCCACACAGAGTAGAATATCTCTTAGTAGACAACAAAAGTCGCGATCGCACTTCAACCCTCCTCCAAACAGCAGCCTCTGACCCCCCCTTGGTAAGGGGAGGAAGCAATTTCAATCAAATAATCATTCGCCACCTCACCGAAAATCAGATTCAAAGTTCCTACGCCGCCCGCAATCAAGGAATTCGCGCATCCACAGGCGAAATCATTGCATTTACCGATGCAGACTGTCGCCCGGAATCGGACTGGCTGGAAAATTTAGTTAAGCCATTTGTGGACTTAGAAATAGGAATTAGCGCTGGGGAAATACTCGCATTGCCCGGTAAAACTATCTTAGAACAACACGCCGATCGCCAAAATACTTTATCTCAAAAACATACTCTCGCTCACCCTTTTTGTCCCTACGGTCAAACAGCCAACTTAGCTGTACGGAGGCTAGTTTTACAACAAATAGGATTATTTCGCCCTTACCTCACCAGTGGCGGCGATGCTGACTTGTGTTGGCGAATTTTGCGGGAAACATCCTATAAAATGTATTTTGCCGAAAATGCGATCGTCCTACACCGCCACCGTTCTACAATAAAACAGTTGCAAAGTCAATGGTATCGGTACGGCGAATCTAATAAATATTTGCACGAACTCTATGGTGTCGATTTGATGCGAGAATTGACAGCACAAGAATATTTTTATCGGCTGGCTAGATGGCTGTTAAAGGAATTCCCGGTTGCGGCTGCCAAAAGTGCGTTAGCGAAGCCCTCGAAGAGGATGGGCCGAGCGGATCTGGTAGATTTGTTTAGTACGCCGATCGGTCTAGTGAATGTTAGGGCAAGGGCGATCGGACAGCGCCAAGCCAAACTTCCCGAATCAGCTTGGGACATTGAGCGGTTTTAATATTTTACAACATAAGCCTTTCACAGGCGGGCACTCCGGTCCAACCCCTATTCCCCACAAAAATTGAATTCTTGTGGAACAGGCATCTTGCCTGTTCATCAAAAGGGCGCAAGATGTGAAATCGACAAAGATTCGTTTGTCTACAATCGGCGCCTCTAAATACCTATAAGTGCAGTTTATTGGTGCATATAGATATGCTAAATCAGAAATATGAAAATTTAATGCAATACTTAATATAAAATTAATAAGTCGATTCTGATGCGCTCGGTTTGACGACGGGAAGGAACTCAGAGGCAAACCCCAAAATTTTCTTTACTTCTGCCTTGTGGCTTTTGAGTGCTGTCGTCAGCGCGATCGGATTTATTCTCAGAATTTTAAATTTTTGTAACCTTTACAGGTAATGCCAATGGCTCAAATCTTACTCCAGACGGTTTGGTTTATACCTTGCTATCCACTCATCGGCGGAGTTCTGTCGATACTGTGGTTTCCGGCAGTTACCCGTCGCACCGGGCCAAGACCATCCGGTTATGTGAACGCCATATTAACGTTGTTCGCTTTCCTACACGGCGTCATCGCCCTCACAGCTATCTGGAACCAACCGGCACAACACCAGTTAATTCCCTGGCTGAATGTAGCAGGTTTAGACTTAACCATTCCCGTAGAAATCTCTGCTGTCACCGTCGGCGCGACAGTTTTGATTACCGGACTGAACTTGCTAGCGCAGATTTATGCTTTCGGTTACATGGAAATGGACTGGGGCTGGGCTCGGTTGTTTTCCTTGATGGGGCTGTTTGAAGCGGGGATGTGCGGCTTGGTACTGTGCAATTCCCTGTTCTTCAGCTACATGATTTTGGAAGTTCTGACTTTGGGTACTTACCTGCTAGTCGGGCTGTGGTTCAATCAGTCTTTGGTTGTGACAGGAGCCCGCGATGCTTTTTTAACAAAGCGCGTGGGTGACTTATTCCTGCTGATGGGAGTAGTCGCAATTCTGCCTTTGGCTGGAACTTGGAACTTTGACGAATTGGCCGTTTGGGCTCAGACTGCAAAGCTTGACCCCACTGTAGCGACACTGCTGACTTTAGCTTTGATTGCCGGCCCGATGGGTAAGTGTGCTCAGTTTCCCTTGCACCTGTGGCTGGATGAGGCGATGGAAGGCCCGCTGCCGGCGACGATTTTGCGGAACACCGTAGTTGTCGAAACTGGTGCTTGGATATTGATTAAGTTGCAGCCGGTGATTGCTTTGTCGCCGATTGGGATGACGGCAACTATTGCTGTGGGTGCTGCGACAGCGGTGGGTGCTTCATTAATTGCGATCGCCCAAATCGACATCAAGCGCACGCTTTCTTATATAGTCAGCGCTTACATGGGCTTAGTATTTATCGCCGTCGGCACCGGACAAGCCCAAACAGCCCTGACATTGATATTTGCCTACACCTTGGCAATGGGTTTGCTGGTGATGAGCATAGGTTCGGTAGTTTGGAACAGCATCACTCAGGATGTCCGAGCTCTCGGCGGTTTGTGGGGAAAACGGCCGATATCGGCCATATCGTTTATTGTCGGTAGCGCTGGATTGGTGGGACTGCCGCCCTTCGGCTGCTTCTGGGCTTTAGAAGACTTCACATCCGGGCTTTGGGAAGCTCACCCTTTCTTGTTAGGAATAGTGCTGTTTGTAAACGGCGTCACTGCTTTTGGGTTGGTGCGCGTCTTCGGTTTAGTTTTTGGCGGCAAACCAAAGCAAATGACCGAACGCTCGCCGGAAGTTCACTGGCCTTTTATCTTGCCGATGACTGTTTTAATGGGCTTTACTTTGCACGTTCCCCACTTGCTGGCTGCGTGGCATTTATTGCCTGGGGCAAGCTTGAATTATACCGCAAGTGGACTGCTAGTTTTGTCAACGGCGATCGGCATCGGTGCCGGAGCATTTGTTTACCTGAACGAGAAATGGGAAAAACCGGTGCGAATCGGTTCTCAAGCCCTGCAAGACTTTTTTGCTTACGACTTTTACACCGCCCAACTTTACCGGGTGACAGTGATATTTGCAGTTGGTTTGGTTTCGCAAATCATCTTCTGGGTCGATCGCAATATTGTTGACGGATTCGTAAATTTAGTTGGTTTTGCAACGGTTTTCAGCGGGCAAAGCCTCAAATACAACGTTAACGGTCAAACTCAGTTTTACGCCCTGACAATTTTGTTCGGAGTAGCTGTTTTGGGACTGCTCATAAGCTGGCCGCTGCTAGCTCGCCTGTCGCTGATTGTAGGCGGGTAAAGAGATATAAATTTTAAGATTTTAGGTGACAGTTTTAATCTAAAATCTTAAAAACATGAAGTCTTGAACAAAGATTTCAAACTAGATACAACAAGGCAGCATAAATGAAGTCAAACCACAGACAATTCAATCTTTCCCGACGCAATTCCCTCAAATTTGTCGCAGGAGCGATTGGTACAGGGATACTCGCAGCAGGAGCAGGCGCTGATTTGGCTGCACCCGAACCGGCAATTGCTCAAAATGACTCGACTCCCGATGCAGCTCTGCAAAAGTTAATCGACGGAAACAAACGGTTTGTTGACAGCAAACGCCAAAATCCCCACCAAGACTTTGGGCGCCTCACCGAAGTTGCCAAATCTCAAAAACCCTTTGCTGCTATTCTGGGCTGTGCAGATTCCCGCTTTCCTTCGGAAATTATCTTCGATCAAGGATTGGGAGATTTATTTGTCTGTCGCGTGGCCGGAAATGTTGTTACTCCCGAAGAAACTGGCAGCCTGGAATTTGGCACGCTGGTACTGGGAGCAAAAGTGCTTGTGGTAGTCGGGCATAAAAGGTGCGGTGCGGTAGACGCAACCCTCAAAGGAGCTCAAGTTCCCGGTCAAATTGGCAGTTTGCTCGACGCAATTAGGCCTGCTGTAGAAAGCTCGAAAGACCAAGCGGGCGACAAGCTAGAAAATGCCGTCAAAGCGAATGTTATTCTGCAAGCTAAGAAGTTGAAAGCCTCTCCAGTTATCTCGAAGTTAATTGCGGAGAATAAACTGAAAGTTGTTGGTGGGTATTACGATTTAGACACGGGCCGAGTCACTATTCTTCCTGAGTCGTGATGAAATTTGGGATTGATAATTGGGAATAAAGTTTAACATCTAAACTCTCAAATTATCAAAAACAAGAGGCTGCAAAATTGATTGTTCACTCTTCACTCTTCACTTCACACATTATGCTTAGTGCCTTGCTCTGGTTGCCCGCGTTGGGCGCTGCGGTAGTCGGGTTCCTGCCCGGAAATATCAAGGGAATGCGTCTGCGTTCAATAGCCTCGGCTTTTGCGGCTGCTGTTTTCCTTTTGAATATCTGGCTGTTGACTCAATTCGATCCCGCCAATTCGGGACTGCAATTTCAAGAATATTTGCCTTGGATTCCGCAATTAGGTTTGAGCTACAACTTGGGCATTGATGGGTTGTCCTTGCCGCTGCTGGTTTTAAGTGGTTTGCTGACGCTATTAGTAATTTACGGCACTGGCGAAAAGATGGAGCGCCCCCAGCTTTACTACGCTTTGATTTTGCTAATCAATGCTGGTATCGCCGGAGCTTTGATGTCTCAAAATTTGCTGCTGTTTGTACTGTTTTACGAAGTAGAATTAATTCCTTTTTACCTGTTGATTGCTATTTGGGGCGGAAAGCAGCGAGAATACGCTGCCATGAAGTTTTTGATCTACACGGCAGTTTCGGGACTTTTAGTGCTGGCAGCATTTTTGGGTGTCGCTTGGCTGAGTGGTTCTTTAAACTTCGATTACAGTGCGATTACCACTCAAGAATTGCCCTTGAGAACGCAGTTAATCCTGCTAACAATTCTGCTAATTGGGTTGGGAATTAAAATTCCCTTGGTGCCGCTGCATACTTGGCTACCGGATGCTTACGTCGAAGCTTCGCCAGCAACAGCCATTTTGCTGGGAGGGATTCTGGCTAAGTTGGGAACTTACGGTTTAGTGCGGTTTGGGTTGCAGATGTTTCCCGAAACTTGGTCGATTATAGCTCCCGGTTTAGCGATTATCGGGACGGTGAGCGTGATGTACGGGGCTTTGAGCGCGATCGCCCAAAAAGACATCAAGCGCATGGTAGCCTATAGTTCGATCGGGCATATGGGCTACATCCTCGTTGCCTGCGCTGCAGGTACGAAACTCGCCTTAATCGGTGCAGTCGGGCAAATGGTAAGCCACGGCTTAATTTTAGCTTTGCTGTTTTATTTGGTAGGCATCATCGAAACCAAAGTTGGCACGCGGGATTTGGACGTGCTCAACGGTTTGATGAACCCGATGCGGGGTTTACCCACTGCCAGTTCCCTGTTAGTTTTGGGCGGCATGGCAAGCGCCGGAATTCCCGGTTTGGTGGGTTTTGTTGCCGAATTTTTAGTGTTTCAAGGCAGTTTCTCGATCTTTCCAATTCCAACTTTACTCTGCATTCTAGCTTCCGGTTTAACAGCAGTTTACTTTGTGATTCTGCTCAACCGCACCTGTTTTGGGAAGTTGGACAATGCCACGGCTTACTACCCTGCAGTTACGTTTGCTGAAAATATGCCGGCGCTGGTTTTGGCGGGCATCATTTTTGTGTTGGGAATTCAACCTGCTTGGCTGCTCAAGTGGAGCGAATCTACTACAAATGCGATCGTAGCCACTCTTCCGGCTGACAGAAATGCCCAAGTAGCTATTAGCTATCCCCTAGAACATTCGGATCTTGAAATCGCATCTACACAAACGAAGTCCGCCTCCGCAGACTAAGAATCTACTTACTCGTTACCAGGCTCTGCCTGGTAACGCAGATCCCGAGCCTCTGCCTCCAATTTTCCGGCTCGCCGGCCTAGATATCGGTTTCCAAGCAGAGCCGGAAAACCAGTTAAAGAATCGCAGCTTTTTGCAATAATTCAAAATATTTAGATTCACTGAATCAAAGGAAGAAACAATGGTACAAACCCCTAATAAACCAGCAACTAAACTACCTCCTTCCAAACACGAATTTGCCGAAGTAATTCACAGGCTGGAAGCTGGCGGCGCGATGATTCCAGATACGCCTGAAAATCTGATGCAAATCATTGCTATCTGGAAAGCTTACGCAGTGCCGATGGATTTCTACTGGCGGGATTTGCTTTACATCGCCGAACGGGTATTTTTACAGCCACTTCCATTCTTTAAATACTTTTTACCTCAAGAGTATTTAGATTTACAAAATCACTATGCAGGCGACGGTGCAGATTTGCGGATATGGCGCGGGACTGGAAGTGTTCACCCGGAACTTTTGGAGTTCATGGAGAAGGGTGAAACTGGTAAAATGCCGCGGCTGTTTCACCATTTGTGGCACGATCGCATTAACATGGAATTTGCCGAAGAGTGCATGAGGGCAATGCTTTGGCACCGGGGCTTGTACGTGCCGACCAATCAATTCGATCCTTATTTGGACAGTGACGAATATAAGGCTAATGCCGATCGGGCAATTAAAGCTTACTTCAAAAAAGACCCGTTCATGCTGGCACTGCACAAAGCATTTCCAGAAATGTTTTTAGAACAGTGCCGCCAAATGTCTTATTACAGCAATCTCGGTTTATTCTGGGAAGTCATGGCCCCGGTGTTTTTTGAGGTTTCCGACTTGTACGACGAAGGGAAAATTACCACAGTCCCGCAGGCGATGGATTTCATAGTAAATGGCATATTTGCGATCGCCGGACGCCCGATTTACCACCACGTTTACATCGACGGCGAAACCTACGAAATCATCCCGAAATCTAAAGGTTTCACTTGGCTTTATGAAGCAGCGTTACCTTACGTGGAAGCTGTATTTTACCGCACTTCGCCATTCCGAGGCACCAAATCTTACAACGCTCAAGCTAAGGAAGTTCCTGACGACCAAAAAGACTTCCACTTCGGAGTTTTGTATGCAGACAAATTCCCGGTAGGTACGGCGGGGATTCCGCCGACTTTGCTAGCACAAGATATGCTGCATTTCCTGCCACCTTATTTGATGGATTTCTACAAACAGCGCTGTCGCGGCGAAGATGATATCCTCAATCAAATTGGGGTGACATTTCAGCGATCGATGTACTGCGTTACTTCGGCGGTGATTCAAGCTTTGCGGACTGCTCTTTTGTATCCTTTAGATGACCCTAATCCAAAGCATTTGAAGGCAAATCGAGCTTTCTTTGAGTCTCAGATCGATCGCTTCTGTCGCCCGGAATACGGCATGAAATATGCTGCGAAGTTGAAGAACATTCAGACTTCCGATTATAGGTAAAGGATGTTTGCGGGAGACATCTTACCTGAAAATTCCGCCAGTCCGTTAGTCCGCCAGGGGTTGAAACCCCTGGCTCAAAGCTGCGAGTCGGTTGAAACCGACTGGGAAAAATCAGAGCTTTTTTAAACCGTTTCAAAAGTCCTATAATATTAAGCCAGTTGGCATCGTAATTATTCATCTCTCTCTCTTCTTTTCCTCTAATTTCCCTGCGTTCTCTGCGTTCTCTGCGGTTATATCATTTCCGATACAACCGGAAATGATATAACCAATAACAAATAACCAATAACTATGGACAGCAACGATCTAGCCAAATATATCGAAGCAAAGGACGGGATTTCCAAACCTTGGCTGTTGGTGCAACTGCGACTCAAAAAATTGCAAGAAAGGCGATCGGAGATTTCTGCTGAAGAGTATATGACAGAACTTACGGACATTCACAAAGATTTAATGAATCTGGGGGAATGGTGGCTGGGAATCGAGGATGAGGTTTTCTAGGCGATTTGAAGAATGCTAGGTGCGGGGATGGGTTCACCTTCTTCCTGCCAAGCTTCTAGATACATTTCGAGCACTTCTTCGCCATGTCGGATGGCTTCTTCGCGGGTTTGGCCGTGGGTACAGGGCATGACAACGCGATCGGCAAACTCTGGAATCGTCACGAGGAAAAGTTGATCCTCGTCAGACCATTGGACGATCATACTGTATCGATTCATGAATCTTCCTCCTTTAATTCGTCGAGTTCGGCTAACAATATTGCCAACTGCTTGGAATGGGTGAGATAGTGGGTGAGGAGTCAACCTCCTCTGTAAACTTCCTTCCGATGTTTGCATTGCAACAGCAAAATCCTGAGTTCTTGATCTTCAATTTCATAACGAACGCGATAATCACCGATGCGAATACGGTATTCATTTTCAGAACCTTTCAGTTTAACCACTCCATCTGGGCGCGGGTTTTCCGCAAGTTGCTGCACTTTGACAGCGATACGCTCGTAAACATCATCAGGCAAGGCATCTAGCTGCTTTTGCACAGCTTTGGGTATAATGATTGTATAAGTCATGTTGACTTTCTTGCCCGTTGAGTCGTGTATTGGTGGAATTTGGTGTATTCACCGGCTTTGTAATCAGCACGGGCGGCCTCAATTTCAGCAATATCTTCTGGAGAATCTTCGTCATCCGGGAATAATTCAGCTTCCAACAGTTCCCAAAGCTTCTGTTTTTCAGCAATTTCCAGTGACGAAATTGCTTCTAGCAGTGATTGAAATGAGATGTCTACTTTCACGGTATTCTCAGCCATTCAAA
The DNA here is from genome assembly GCF_036700865.1 of Microcoleus sp. S13C4. Lineage (NCBI taxonomy): Bacteria > Bacillati > Cyanobacteriota > Cyanophyceae > Oscillatoriales > Microcoleaceae > Microcoleus > Microcoleus sp. S13C4. The sequence continues at coordinate 216,606 of NZ_JAUBPS010000001.1, read as the reverse complement.
CTTTTCTCCCTATTTAGTTTTACATTTTTAATTGTGCCTGTACCCATTCTCGAAATTGCTCGTCGGGGCGATCGCACTTTAAAATTTCTCCATCAAATCTTTTTCTTTTGCATAGACATCTCGTAGCTGTTGCAGCGCCGCCCCAGAAATTGCCGATTTAACAGTAGCTACCAACATTCCCCACTCCAGCAACGTATCAACTGAAACAGCTTTTTTGAACTTGTACGTGTAGAATTCAGTCCAAAATGCTGGTGCTAGCTTGCTTTTCCACCGTTTGTACCATCTGCCAAAATCTTGAGGTGCGATCGCATTTACTCCGACAATCGGCGGAAAATCGGCGTAGCTGACAAAGCGACTAATGCCTTTGGCGTGAACGTAAACCATGTAGCGACAGCATTCGATGCGATAAATCTCGTCTGCTGAGATATTGAACAGGAGTGCAACTGTTTCTTCTGTGACAAATCTCGCCAGCGGATGCAGGATGGGAGATTTGTGAATTATTTTGGAGCAGGCGAAAGTGCTTGATTTTAGCTGGGATGATGCTATCATAGTAAGTCAGACAGCTAGTAACTGTCTATTTAAGTTTTGAAAACGATCGCCCTTTAGTTGTTCAGACCGGGGGCGATCGGTTTTTTAGATGAATTTATTCTAAGGTGTTATAGCACCCATTGTCAAGCATGGGTTTAATAAGAATTAAAGTCAGAGAACTAGCAGCAGAGAAAGGCTGGACATTCAAGGAAGTTTCAGAACGTTCTGGGGTGGTATACAACACGGTCAAGCATTATGCTCGCTGTCCAGGGCTGACAACGGTTGACTTTACTTTGCTGCTGAAATTAGCTCGGACTTTTGATGTGATGATTGAGGATTTGGTTGAGGTTTTGGAGGAATAGTTGATCGACCTTAAGTTGTCTAGACCGGGGGCGATCGCTTTTTTGTATTTTTTATACTATAGCATGATTAACTGTAGTTTGTCAAACATTATCGTACTTAATCTGACCTAGGATGCTAATATCAAGGAAATTTATTAATCGTTGATTATTCTTCGTGGCAAAAACTAATACGGCGATCGCGGTCAGTTCCGTGATTAAGGAAGTCATTCAAAAACAAGCCCAAGCAACAAGACTAACTCAGAAAGAAGTCGTGTACTTGGGAATGCTGGCAATTGATGCACTCGATAAGGAAAGCCGCCAAGAGTTGGCTGACAAGGTGCATCAGATGCAGGTCAATGGCGAGATTTGAGGGGATGAGGGCGATCGGGCTTTTGGTGAAGTGAGGTTCGGGGTGATCGCACTTCTCAAAACTTCAAGAACTGGTGAGCTTAGCTTTTTGATTGCTTGTATGCTCTTAGCCAATTTAAGCCGCGCTTAGCACCTAGTTTTTTCTGCATATCTTCCAGAGAACTGTAAACACGATTATCGCGGATCAGCTTTGCGTATCCATCTTTAACTCCAGGGATTGAGGTAAGGTCAGATTTGGGATTGTTAATAAAATCCAAGAAATCTGTAACGTCTTGAGGCTCAACCACCCTTTCATTCAGTTTTGACTGCAAAAGTGCTTGTTCAATCGCGGCTTCTGCTTCTGGTTGTTTAGCTGCAATTAGAAATACCCAAATTCGCTCAAGCTCTGCTTCAACTGCTGCTTCATAGATTGGTAGGCCAGTTAGCAAGTGGTATTTGTCTTCCTCGTCAGTAATACAAACGATTGGCAGGGCCAAGTTAAATTCCCACACCTTCAAGCTTTCGGAAACTTTTTTCAAATCAGACCTTGAAGTTCCAGATTGTTGTTGAGAAACCTCTATCTGATTTAAAACCACAAGGCTAGGCTGACTCTGAATCCCTTTATAAAATTTTACCATTTCTACATTCCTACTGAACTTTCAATCTGATTGATTCTGATCACGATCTCTTGGGTTAAGGCTGAGAATTGCTTTGCAACTTCGGCTGCTCCTTTATTTTGTTCAGCAAACAAAGAAATAGGCTGACGTACTTGAGATGCTTGCCCAACAGCAGTAGCTCTCTTTATTTCCGGCAGAATCGTGATTCCCGGAAATCTTTGCTCTACGGACTGCTTAATTGTAGTATGAATTTTCACATTTTTTTCTGTCATCATTGGTACAATTCCTAGAATAGCTCCCCGCTTTCCCATTTCCTCTTGAACTTCTCTAGCTCGTCCGATTGGGGTTCTGATTCCATAGACTGAAAGATATTCCATCTGGGATGGGATAACCACATATTGAGCTGCATAGAGTCCATTACTAGCAATTGTAGTAGCGCTTGGCGGTGTATCGATAACTACATAATCGTAGTCATTAGCTATACCGGATTGTCGCAAAGCCTTATCTAGTCGCTTTTCCCGAATACCGCCCAAGTTTGCGAGAGCAACATCTGTAGTTTTGTAGCTACTGGGTAAAACATCTATTTTCCCAGAACTGCTTGTTTTACGAAAAATTTTATTAATTGGGGAATTTTGTATATATTCTTTGTAGTTAAAACTTTTGGTGTCATAGTCTTTCAAAAACTCTATAACTTCTTTTCTATCCTGAAAAGAATCCAAAACTTTATCAAATTCTTCTAAGGTAGAAGCTTTGTCAAATTCGTCAGCTTTGTTGACTCCCAAGGAGAGGCTGGCATGGGCTTGATCGTCTAAGTCAATAACTAAAACTCTGTTACCTATTTTTGCCAGCTCATAGGCAATGTTGACAACTAAAGTAGTTTTACCAACTCCGCCCTTGGATGTATGAATTGCAATTGTACGCATTTTAACTGTATCCAAAAAGTTTCTAACGAAATTTGCTACTGGTTGAACTTGTTCTGGGTTTTGTATATTGTGGTTACACTTTAGAGTGGCAAACCCTTGTGTATATTCGTAAATCTCTACTGAAAATGGGTCAATCAGTATCCCAAATCTTGTATTAGAGTATTTCAAATACGTTTCTAACTGAAGGCGAGCTTCCCCATCAAGTCTAGTTTTAGCCGTCTTAATTTCAACTATAAAGTTAATATACCTACTCAAGTCTTCTACTAAGAAATCAACTTCTTTTTGAGTCCAAACTAACTGACTATTGGCAGTCAGTTTAGGTACTTTAACCTTAAACTCTGGAATCCAGTGAGAATAACTACTCTTGCGAGGCAAACCCGCAATTTCCAGCATTGTCTGAACCAGATGCAGAGACACATAAGCCTCATTATTCCAGTCAGAAGACATTTGAACCATGTTGAAAACTCAGGCTTTTCTCTATTATTACCCAAAATGAAGTTGAGAGGACAGCGCGCTCGCCCTCAGATTCCTGATTAACAGCTTCAGTTAAGCAAAATACCTAAAAAAATCCCCCGCCAGAAGGCAGGGGATTTCATTTAATTACCTAGAAACCAGAGTTCAGAGTTACCCGAATTTCCCGGCCGTCGAGGCAATTACAAAGGCGGCGTAAGTGAGGATGTATCCCACAGTAAAGTGAGCCAGACCAACAACGCGACCTTGGATGATGGACAAAGCAACAGGCTTGTCTTTCCAGCGAACCAAGTTAGCCAAAGGAGTGCGCTCGTGAGCCCAAACCAAAGTCTCGATCAACTCTTGCCAGTAACCTCTCCAAGAGATCAGGAACATGAAACCAGTTGCCCAAACAAGGTGTCCGAATAAGAACATCCAAGCCCAGACTGACAAGTTGTTAGTACCATACGGGTTGTAACCGTTGATCAACTGAGAAGAATACAGCCAGAGGTAATCGCGGAACCAGCCCATCAGGTAGGTAGAAGACTCATTGAACTGAGCCACGTTACCTTGCCAGATGCCTAGGTGCTTCCAGTGCCAGTAGAACGTTACCCAACCCAGGGTGTTCAGCATCCAGAACATAGCCAGGAAGAAAGAGTCCCAAGCAGAGATGTCGCAAGTACCGCCACGGCCGGGGCCGTCGCAGGGGAAAGCATAACCGAAGTCTTTCTTGTCCGGCATCAGCTTAGTACCACGAGCGTCGAGAGCTCCCTTGACCAAGATCAAGGTGGTGGTGTGCAAGCCTAGTGCGATCGCGTGGTGAACCAAGAAATCGCCAGGTCCGATCGCCAAGAACAGAGAATTAGTACCGCTGTTAATCGCATCCAACCAGCCTGGGAGCCATACGTTGCCGTAGTTCGGCCAAGCGGTAGAAGCAATGCTGTCAGGGTTAGACAACAGCACGTCCATGCCGTAGAGAGCTTTTCCGTGAGCAGCTTGGATGAACTGTGCGAACACTGGTTCAATCAAGATTTGCTTTTCAGGAGTACCAAAAGCCACTACAACGTCATTGTGAACGTACAAGCCGAGAGTGTGGAAGCCCAAGAACAGCGACACCCAGCTCAAGTGAGAGATAATCGCTTCTTTGTGCTGCAACACGCGATCGAGCACGTTGCCTTTATTTGCTTCAGGATCGTAGTCCCGCACCAAGAAGATAGCTCCGTGGGCGAAAGCGCCGACCATGATGAATCCAGCAATGTACTGGTGGTGGGTGTAAAGCGCAGCCTGAGTCGTGAAGTCCTTACCTATAAAAGCGTAGGGAGGCATCGCGTACATATGCTGTGCTACCAAGGAGGTAATTACGCCCAAAGCAGCGAGGTGAAATGCCAGTTGGAAGTGCAGCGAGTTGTTGTAGGTTTCGTACAAGCCTTGGTGAGGCAAGTTGAACTGCCCTTCACTCTTACCGCCGACCAAACCAGCCTTAGAATCCAACATCTCTTTGATGCTGTGACCGATACCGAAGTTAGTCCGGTACATATGACCGGCAACGATAAACAGAACTGCGATCGCCAAGTGGTGGTGAGCGATGTCTGTCAGCCACAGGGATTCTGTTTGAGGGTGGAAGCCGCCCAAGAAAGTCAGAATTGCGGTTCCTGCGCCTTCGGAAGTACCGAAGACATGGTTCGCTGCATCTGGATTCTCGGCGTATACGCCCCAGTTACCACTGAAGAACGGAGCCAAACCGGCCGGGTGAGGTGGGGTTGACAGGAAGTTGTCCCAACCTACGTGCTGTCCGCGAGATTCGGGGATAGCAACGTGAACCATGTGACCAGTCCAAGCCAAAGAGCTGACACCGAACAAACCAGCCAAGTGGTGGTTGAGGCGAGATTCAGCATTTTTGAACCAAGACAAGCTGGGGCGGTACTTGGGTTGGAGGTGCAACCAACCTGCGAACAGGAAGACAGCGGCCAGAAGTAGCAAGAAGATAGCTCCTTGATACAGGTCGGCGTTTGTCCGAATCCCTTGGGTGAACCACCAATGGTAGACACCGGAGTAAGAGATATCCACCGGGTTAGAAGCGCCCCCTTGAGTGAAAGCTTCTACTGCAGGAGCGCCGAATTGCGGGTCCCAAATCGCGTGAGCGATCGGGCGGACGTTTAGGGGGTCTTTAATCCACTGTTCAAAGTTACCTTGCCATGCTACGTGGAACAGGCTGCCCGAAGTCCACAAGAAAATGATTGCTATGTGGCCGAAGTGAGAAGCAAAAATCTTTTGGTAAAGATTTTCTTCCGTCATGCCATCGTGGCTTTCAAAGTCGTGTGCTGTGGCAATCCCGTACCAGATCCGCCGTGTGGTCGGGTCTTGGGCAAGGTCTTGGCTAAATTTTGGAAATTTCGTTGCCATAAGCCTTGATTAATCCTGAATCCTGAACAAAGTTGAAGGGATTCGGTTCTGAGTTTGGATTCCGGGTTTGAGATTCTTCCCAAATCCAGAATCCAAAACCTAGGGGTAGTTTACCCTACCGAAATGATTCGCGCTAGGAAAAATGCCCACGTAGTGACAATTCCTCCTAGGAGGTAGTGAGCTACACCCACAGCCCGACCCTGAATAATGCTCAGAGCGCGAGGCTGAATGGAGGGACCGACCTTGAGCTTGTTGTGAGCCCAAACAATGGACTCAATCAGTTCTTGCCAGTAGCCGCGGCCGCTGAACAGGAACATCAAGCTGAAGGCGAAAACGAAGTGTCCAGCTAAGAACATCAGACCGTAGGCCGACAGTGCCGAACCGTAGGACTGAATCACCTGAGAAGCTTGCGCCCACAGGAAGTCCCGCAGCCAGCCGTTAATCGTGATCGCACTTTGTGCGAAGTTGCCGCCGGTGATGTGAGAAATTGTGCCGTCTGGCGATACTGTTCCCCACACGTCCGACTGCATTTTCCAGCTAAAGTGGAAAATCACGATCGAGATGCAGTTGTACATCCAGAACAAGCCGAGGAACACGTGATCCCAACCCGAAACTTGGCAGGTACCGCCACGGCCTGGGCCGTCGCAAGGGAACCGGAAGCCCAAGTTGCCTTTGTCAGGAATCAAGCGAGAACTGCGTGCAAACAACACGCCCTTCAAGAGAATCAGGACTGTAACGTGAATGGTGAAAGCGTGGATGTGGTGGATCATGAAATCCGCCGTACCCAACTCGATCGGCATCATCGCTACTTTGCCGGCGACTACTACTGCACCGCCGCCAAAAGCGTGGCTGACGATTTCCGTTGCATTAGGCGCCGTTGTGCCAGGAGCTAAGGCGTGGATGTTTTGCACCCACTGGGCAAATATCGGACGCAACTGAATCCCGGTATCCGAGAACAAATCTTGAGGACGACCGAAAGCCCGCATCGTGTCGTTGTGAACGTACAAACCGAAGCTGTGGAAGCCCAAGAATATACAAACCCAGTTCAGGTGGGAAATGATCGCATCTCTATGACGGATCACGCGATCGAGCAGGTTGTTGACGTTACCGCTCGGTTCGTAGTCCCGAACCATGAAGATTGCTCCGTGAGCGGCTGCTCCAACAATCAGGAATCCGCCGATCCACATGTGGTGGGTGAAGATGGACAACTGAGTCGGGTAGTCGGTCGCGATGTAGGGGTAGGGAGGCATCGCGTACATATGCTGAGCCACGATGATGCTCAGAGAGCCCATCAGTGCCAAGTTAATGGACAGTTGCGCGTGCCAAGAAGTAGTCAGGATTTCGTAGAGACCTTTGTGACCTTCACCAGTGAAGGGGCCTTTGTGGTTCTCTAGGATTTCTTTCATGCTGTGGCCAATGCCCCAGTTCGTGCGGTACATATGACCAGCAACGATGAACAGCACTGCCAAAGCTAAGTGGTGGTGTGCTGTATCACTCAGCCACAAACCGCCTGTGGTCGGGTTCAGACCGCCTTTGAAGGTCAGGAAGTCTGTGTATGCGCCCCAGTTGAGGGTGAAGAAGGGGGTTAAACCTTTAGCGAAACTCGGGTAGATGTCAGCCATCAAGCCCGGTGTCAAAATCCACTCGTGCGGCAGAGGGATGTCAGCAACTGTTTTGATCAGCTTGCCGCCGACTGTCAGCGGTGAACCTGCATCGATCGCGTCCATGCAAGCGTTGATCGGCAGCGAAACGTGAATCTGCTGTCCCGCGTAGCCCAAGCAGCCGCAGCCCAACAACACTGCCAAGTGGTGGTTCATCATCGATTCCACGTTCTGGAACCATTCCAGTTTCGGAGCGCGGACGTGATAGTGGAACCAACCGGCAAACAGCATCAAAGCTGCCATTACCAGGGCGCCGATCGCAGTGCAATATAGCTGGTATGAGTTAGTGATGCCGTTGGCGCGCCACAGTTGGAACAGACCAGAGGTGATCTGAATCCCGTGAAAGCCGCCGCCTACATCTGCATTTAAAATTTCTTGACCAAAAATCGGCCAGACCACTTGAGCGCTGGGCTTGATGGCTGTAGGATTTGTCAGCCAAGCTTCGTAATTGGAAAATTTAGCGCCGTGGAAATATGCGCCACTCAACCAGACGAAGATTACTGCCAAGTGGCCGAAGTGAGCGCTAAAGATTTTGCGCGAAACGTCTTCTAAATCACTTGTATGACTGTCGAAGTCGTGAGCGTTAGCGTGGAGGTTCCAAATCCAAGTGGTGGTTTTTGGCCCCTTAGCTAGAGTGCGATCAAAATGACCGGGTTTTGACCACTTCTCGAAGGAAGTTGGAACCGGATTTTTATCGACTACTACCCTAGCTTTTACCTCTCGCTCTGGAGGACTAATGGTCATGAAGACTCTCCTCTCGGTAAGACAAGGAACGAGAACTGAATAATGTACCGGACACTCCCCGCGCTTGATTAGGCGGGGGATTCTCAGGAAAGCCGACACTGTAATGGACTTTACTCTTTGCAGAGCTAGACCCAGGTGCATCGTCTCCCCAAGCATTTTGCTTCTTTGAAGAAGCCAGTTTCCCAGTGTCGCTAACAATGTGACGGGGTACTGCCAACTCTTCTCACCAGATGAGCGGTCGATCGCGTCCTTGATTCAGACTTGATGCGACTGCTCCTTTTGAGGGAGTTTTATGAATTATAAGCTTGCTAGAGGAGTATTAATCGCTTGTTAACAATACTTAAAAAAGGCTCAATTCTTGATGTAATAACGCCTTTAAATTCCACAGTCCCTCGAAAAAGTCAAGAGGTACTGCCATTAACTTTACAAAACTCAAAGATAAGGTAATGGAGGAATAGTGATTTGTAGACAGATGTTTGGGAAAACGGCGGCGGGAGTTATGAGTCCGAGAGGATGGGTTGCCCGCTGCTGCCTCCATCCGATTCAGACGGGCATGGCGAATTCCCGATCGGCAATTCCCAAATACTAAATTCGGTTTTGGGCTATAGTTCCCTATGAGAAGGCTTCTAGGAGTATGGTTGCGTGATTGGCATCAATTGGCACAGAACGGTTGCAGGCAGGCTGCTGGCATTATTCGCAGCAGCAGTATTAATTTTGGGTTTAGCAAGTTGTGGCGCGGGCAATCCCGAATTGCCCAAATCAGGGAACAAGAGCGGCTCAGCTACCGCCCAGGTAAACAGAATCTCAGAGGTTTCTCCCCCAGAAGCCATTCAACAACTGCGTAAGGCTCTAGAAATCTACCGGCCTCAAATTAGTATTTTGAATCCATTACCTGACGAAGTGCTTCAGGATATAAATGTGTCTGTTCAGTTCCAAGTTAAGGACTTCCCCATTTTTAAAGATGCAAACTTGGGTTTGGGGCCCCATCTGCAAGTTTTATTAGACAACCAACCTTATGCAGCAGTTTACGACATCAACCAACCTGTAACGCTGTCGAATTTAGAACCGGGAACCCATACCCTGCAAGTATTTGCCGCTCGCCCTTGGGAAGAAAGTTTTAAAAACGAAGGTGCGGCTGCTCAAACCACCTTTCACGTCTTTACCAAAACCGACGACAATAATCCCGATCGAACATTGCCGCTATTAACGTACAACAGCCCCCAAGGCAGCTACGGCGAACAACCCATCCTGCTCGACTTTTACTTGACAAATGCCCCCCCGCACCAAGTGGCCCAAGAAAATTCCCAAGATGAAATACTCGATTGGAAAATTCGAGCCACAGTTAACGGCGAAAGCTTTGCGATCGACCAGTGGCAACCTATATATCTTAAAGGATTCAAACCAGGCAAAAACTGGGTACAGCTAGAATTAATTGACGAACGGGGAAAAATTGTCACAAACGCCTTTAATAATACAGTCAGACTGATAAATTTCCAACCGCTCGGTCAAGATCCTCTTTCAAAATTAGTGCGGGGCGAACTAACAGCAGCAGAAACTCGCGCTATAGTCGATCGCACCTACCAAGCCCCCCAGCCCGAACCCACGCCAACCCCCGAACCAAAACCGATACCTGAACTAGAAAAAACACCAGTTGTCCAACCCTCACCAGCGGTTCAAGAAACCCCTGTTACCCAACCCAGCTTAGAGCCAACAGTTGCTCCGGTTCAAGTAATAGAAACGACACCGACAGCAACTCCCCAACTCGAAGCGCCGAAAATTATTGTAGAACCAGTTCAAGTAATAGAACCGACACCGACAGCAACTCCACCGTTAGAAACCCCTAAAGCTGTTGCACCCGTTAAAATAATAGAACCGACACCGACAGCAGCTCCACCGTTAGAAACCCCTAAAGCTGTTGCACCCGTTAAAATAATAGAACCGACCCCAACAGCATCTCCCCAAACAAAAAAACAGGAATATAAAGGATACTACAATCGGTTCCGCAACTTCTTGCATCAAGAACCCCAACCTGCTAATCCTTCCGATCCACCAACCCTGCCAGAAATAACCCAAAAAGCTCCAGTACCAAAAGTAGTCGCTCCCGCGATACCAGAAGAGTCACCCAATCTTGTACCGCCAACGCCACCAGTTGCCGCTGAAACTCCTAGCAGCCAGCCAACCACCGAATTAGCAGCTCCGGAAACAACAGTTTCCGACCCCGAAAATCAGCAAAAATCCGAACAAAAAGTCGAGTTTGCCACCTAACAAAATCTTTGTGCATTCATCTGCGTTCACCCGCGTAAATCTGCCTACATCTGCGGTAAAAAATCAAAAATTAGGACACTAAAAAATGACCTACCTCGAAACAGCCGCCAAATTCTACAGCGATGTTGCCGAAACACCCCAAATCGGACTTTGCTGCGTCCAAAGCAGCCCCTTGCAATTGCCAGGATTAAAAATTCCCGAACAAATGCAAGAAATGAATTACGGCTGCGGCACAACCGTTCACGCCGCCGAACTAGTCGGCAATCCATTCGTACTTTATGTAGGCGTCGGCGGCGGCTTAGAAGCACTACAATTTGCATATTTTTCAAGACACAAAGGAGCAGTTATTGCCGTCGATCCGGTTCCAGCAATGCGAGAAGCGGCTGCACGAAACTTGCAAATGGCCGCCCAAGAAAATGATTGGTTTGATGCGAGTTTTGTGGAAATTATAGAAGGCGATGCTTTTGCATTGCCAGTGCCGGATGCTTCTGTAGATGTTGTCGCACAAAATTGCTTGTTTAATATCTTTGAACCGGCGGATTTAGCTAAAGCATTAAAAGAGACTTATCGGGTGTTAAAACCCGGTGGCAGGTTGTTGATGAGCGATCCGATCGCAACTCGCCCCATTCCGCAGCATTTGAAGGAAGACCAACGCTTGCGGGCCTTGTGTTTGTCCGGCGCTTTGACATACGCAGAATACGTTCAACACCTTGTAGACGTTGGTTTTGGGCAAGTCGAAGTGCGGGCGCGCCGTCCTTACCGATTGCTGGACAAACACAATTATCAATTGGATGCGGATTTGCTGTTAGAAAGCCTAGATTCGGTGTCTTTCAAAGTGCCTGTACCGGATGACGGAGCTTGCATTTTCACGGGCAAGACGGCGATTTATAGGGGGATGGAAGAGCTATTTGATGACGGGGCTGGTCACGTTTTGCAGCGGGGAGTTCCGGCGGCGGTGTGCGATAAAACTGCTGGGAAGTTGAGGGGATTGATGCCGGATCAGGTGTTAATTACGGATTCGACTTGGCATTATAACGGCGGCGGTTGCTGTTAGGAGAAAAAACGGCGGTTTAAACAGCGCCTAGAGAAACGAAGTCCGCCTGCGCGGCCCCTTGAGAACCCGCCCAGGCGGGTTTTGTGTGCGTAGTCGCGATTTCCAATCGCCCCGTAGATTTGGGCAAAATCAAGAGTCGCATAAGGTCTGTTACCAAGCTATAAGCTGAACTTGAGGTGCGACTGATTTCCTGCAATATTGCGTGATTAGCGCTTGGGCATTTTCCCTGTTTTGTCCCGTGTATAAATTGTAAACTACTTCCTCATCTTGAGAGGATAGATATAACAAACCACAATTTTTTACCCGCGAGTAAATTAAGGGAACTTTGGCAAAGTCAAGTAAAGTAGCTTTTTTGCGATCGCGCTTTTTCGCTTCTGGGCTATCGTGGTACTGAGACTGAAACTCTACTACTAGGCAAGGATTGTAGTTTAAGTCTGTGATTAGAGCATCGACAGCACTGGGGCTAAATAAAAACTTTTTGAGTTCCCAGTCAAGGTTGCTGACTTGTTCGCAAATTTGGGATAAGCCCACCTGTGTATGGATTCTATAGTTGTTGTCTACACAGGTATGAAGAAACTCAAGCATTCTTTCTTCGTAAGGGTTGACCAGTCTTTTGGCTTTGACAGACATTATTGTGCCTCCATGATAATTTTGGCAAAGTGACCCACGAACTCTTCTAGAACTTCACTTGAACTGATAGAAACCTGCCATGCGTAGGGAAAAAGTTTATCTTCGCTGAGTATGACGTAGCTGTCCCTATTACTTAAGGTTTCAATGAAAAATTTTTCACTTGTTTTAGGGGGAACTTTTGGGGGAGATGTGCGTTTATAGTGAGCTTTTACATAAACGTTGCGTTCTCCTATTCGTCGTACATGAGAGTTTATTAGTAGGTATTCTTTTGCAATTTCATTTATATAAAAATTTCCCCTTATTTTCCCTTCTATTATGGTAGTAAATCGCGGATCAATTGAATTTAAAAAAAGCTCTTTTTTACTGGGTAAAACCCACACTGCTCCTGCTGTAATAAGTTCAGGCGTTACTCCTTCCTCTGTCCAATAGTTGAAGCTGAGTATATGTTCGTCTAAGATATCTTGAGGAATAGAAATAAACAAACTATCCTTTCGCTCTTGAAAAACAACTTGATAACGTTTATCCGCTTTCCATAGCTCCTTAACTCTGTATCCTATATATTGAGAGGTTCGCTTCTCTTCAAACTTGTCATAGAAACCAAGTTGCTTGAGTAAACTCGTAGCTAAAGACATCAAATCTTCGCCACCTTCAATCACTTGAATATTGGTTGAAATCAGGCGGGGTACGCCGTTTTCTATCTCAAAACGCTGGATGACATCGTAGATAATTTTAGACATAGGCTGATTCCTAAAAACCTTGGCTAAGGTTCCTAGACCTAGCTTAAACTTGCCAGTCAGGAATGTCAAGCATCTTGGCTAAGATTTTTAGAGGCTAGGGAGAGAGGAATTTTTTGAGTATTTATACGCAAGAAGGACAGTGAAGCCCGATCGCACCTCTCGCCACCCTGTTGTGGTACAGGCACTCCGACCTGTACCACCAGCCCTCGTTTAACCTCCCCTTTTCCCCATCCTGCCAAACTTCCCGCTAAATTAAAGAAGTAAAAAAATCATTCACCCCCTACCAGGAGATGCCATGCCTCGCGTCAGAGCACCAGAATTCCCCGGAAACTACCCCTGGCTAAACACCGAGAAACCTTTATCCATTGAATCCTTAAAAGGGCGCGTCGTCCTCCTCGACTTCTGGACATACTGCTGCATCAACTGCTTGCACGTCCTCCCAGACTTAAAATACCTCGAACAAAAATATAAAGATTCCCTCACCGTTATCGGCGTTCACTCGGCTAAATTTGAAAACGAAAAAGAAGTAGAAAACATCCGCCAAGCTATCCTCCGCTACGATATCGAACATCCGGTAATTGTAGACAGCGGCATGAAAGTTTGGCAAAGCTATGCCGTTCGCGCTTGGCCGACTTTAATGGTGATCGATCCTGAAAGTTATGTCGTCGGCTTTGTTTCGGGCGAAGGCAATAGAGAAGCACTTGACGAGTTAGTTGGCAAGTTAATTGCTGAATACAAAGATAAAAATGCACTCAAATTTAAACAACTCAGTTTTAGCTTAGAAAAACAGCGCAAACCTGTATCAACACCGCTGGCTTTTCCCGGTAAAGTGCTGGCATTTGCGATCGCTGCAACGGAGGCAAAACAGCTTCACCCACAGGTCGCGCTTTTGGGCGAAATGAGTCAGGAAAATGAATCTGTAGATGAAACTGTATTGCCCGGGCCTGCTAATTCAGTCATACAAAATTTAGTCGGTTCTTGCTTATTTATTGCCGATTCCGGACACAATAGGATTGTTGTCAGCACCCTCGAAGGTGAGGTGCTCCACGTCATCGGTAGTGGCAAAGCGGGTTTAACTGATGGGGACTTTGAAGATGCTGAGTTTTTTGCACCTCAAGGTATGGCTTTTGATGCAGAAAGTCAAATTCTATATGTTGCTGATACGGAAAATCATGCTCTCAGAAAGATTGATTTTACGACTCAACGGGTAGAAACTGTTGCTGGGACGGGCGAACAAAGTCACGAAATTTCACCCCGCAGCGGCAAGGGTTTAGAAACGCAATTGAATTCGCCTTGGGATTTAGAAAGAGTTGGAAATAGACTTTTTATTGCAATGGCGGGTTCCCACCAAATTTGGGAAATGCAGTTAGACACGGGCACGATCGGCACTTATGCGGGTATTGGCCGAGAATCCTGTGTGGACGGGAATCTGGCAGAATCTGCTTTTTCTCAGCCCAGTGGTCTGTCTACCGATCGATCGGAGTTGTTTGTTGCTGACAGCGAAATTAGTTCGATTCGCGCTGTGGGTATAGATGAAGAACCGAAGGTGCGAACTGTTTGCGGTAGCGGTGAATTGTTTGGTTTTGGGGATAAAGATGGTCGCGCTGATGAGGTAAGGTTGCAGCATTGTTTGGGTGTTGAATACGCTCAAAATTACCTATGGGTGGCTGATACTTATAATCACAAAATTAAGCGGATCGACCACCGGGGCGGTACGTGCAGAACTATGATTGGAGAGGGTACAGCGGGTTTGGTTGACGCTAAAGGCCTTAAGGCTCGATTTTTTGAACCTTCAGGGTTGAGCGCGATCGGGCCTCACTTGTTTGTTGCTGATACGAACAATCATGTAATTCGGAGAGTTGAGTTGGATACCCTGGAAGTGACAACTTTGGATTTCCCCAATTTGTGCCCTCCCGATGTTTGTTTGCCTGATTAAGTCGATCGACTTTTTTGACATCAGGCACGGTTCTCAATTCTCCTGATTGCCAGATTGATTGTGGTAACGTAGGGTGCTCTTCGGCGCACCTTACTACAATTTTCAAGCCAAGTAAATTAACCTAATTATTCGCGGCGAGTGCATTGCCTTAGCCGCAATTCACTCCTGGATGCAGAACTTCTATATTTAGGGTGTACGGCTCAAGAACCCCTAACCAATATAAGTAGAACGCCAAACCACTTTTTGCGTCCAGGACTGAATTACTAAATGTTGTTAATTCCATCGCTACTAAAACTGCGATCGCCAGTAGTAAATAATCCCAAAAATCATCGCCCCAATCTAAAATTCCGAATAGCTCAGCAGCCGCACTATTTTTTCAGCATCGTTCAATTCGCCGACTATTCGCCGCACGGGTTGCGGCCAGATTTTAATCAAAGTAGGAGTTGCTGAAATCTGATCTGCCTCCGCTTGTTCTGGATGTTTCAAAACATCAATTACTTTTAAAGTGTAGGGACGATCGAGGCATTTCTCTAAAAACTGGTGTAAAGTTTCCAGAGTGCGTTCAGTGCTGGGGTTGCTGCCAGAAACAAACAGACGCAAAACGTACCCTTGAGTTTGTGGCGCTGGGGTGAGTGCTGTTGGTGTGGGAAGCCGAGTTTGCTGCGATTGCGGAAAGCACAAGGGAGTTACTATCGAACTGCTCAAGTCCGATCGAGCTTCGGGGCTGGCATACTGTACAACTAAGTCGTGATTTTCCCAAAGTTCGGGGAATTGTTGGTGATAAGTAGCAATTGCCATCGGTTCGCACATTTCTTCGCTGCGGGGATGCCACACCAAGTCGCCAGTCCCAAAAATAGCGTTCAGCAGCGTTTGATGTCGCAGAACCGGGGGGTAGGCCTCGGCAGCAACCCGCACCTGCCGATCGCCTGGATCGAGCCAGCAGTCAACGGTTGCCGTGTAGCAAGGTATCAGAAAATGTGGCGGTTCCGACAAACCGAGCATCTCCTGTAGAGCTACGCACAACTGCAAGTGCCACCGAGTTTGCTTGCGGGGGTCTATGCAATAGATTAAGTCTCCCCCTGGTGTAAACAGCGCAATGCCTTTGAAAAATTCTGGCAAAATAGGGCGATCGACTTTCAATTCAGTACACCAATAAAAGTTAACAGTTAACTGTTAACAGTTAACTGTTAACACTCGACCTTTAGACTCGACCTCTAAGCATCTGAGCCATTTCGTTCGGGTACGGCGAGTTTTCTACACAAAGTTCTTCAGTAATCCGACCTTCTTGATAAAGGCCATAGAGCGACTTATTCATCGTCGTCATGCCTTCATAAGTATCTTTGATCATAATTTGATTAATTTCCTCATTCTGGCCCTTCAGAATGTATTCCTTAACCACGTCGGTATTGATCAAAACGTCGTGGAAAGCAGCCCGCTTCCCGTCTGTGGTTTTGCACAGCAGTTGAGCAATAATTGCCACTAGGGATTCGGAAAGTGAAACCCGTATGGCCTCCTGTTCTTCGGGCCCGAACATATCCAGAATCCGGTTCAGAGTTTTAATCGCACTGTTGGTGTGCAGGGTTCCTGCAACTAAGTGACCGGTCTGAGAGGCTTTGAGGGCGATTTCCACCGTCTCTCTGTCCCGAATTTCTCCTACTAGCATCATGTCCGGGTCTTGCCGCAGAGCGCCTTTGAGAGCGCTCATAAACTTCAGGGTGTGCCTGCCGACTTCCCGGTGCTTGATCAAGGATTTTTTGCTTTCGTGTACGAATTCTACCGGGTCTTCGATCGTGATGATATTGTAGGCTTTATTCTTATTGATGTAGTCGATCATGGCAGCCAAGGTGGTAGACTTACCCGAACCTGTCGGGCCTGTCACCAAAATCAGCCCTTTGTGGTAGCCGGATATTTTCTTAAAGACCTCCGGCAGCTTCAATTCCTCCAGTGTCATTATTTTGGCAGGAATTAGCCGCAGCACCATCGCCGGCCCGGCTAAGGAGTCCATGCAACTAATCCGAATCCGCACGAACCCGAAGTCGAAAGCGCCGTCAAAGTCTAGGGTTTTTTGGAAAATTTCAATTTCTTCATCGCTCATGCACTCCCGCAACCAGCCAAAAAACGTATCTAAATCTGTTGGTGGATAGCCGATGTCTGCAATTTCGCCTCGCGTGCGGAAGCGGGGCACTTCGTTTACGCCGAGGTGAAGGTCGGATACCCCTTCATCTTTGGCTCGGAGGACGAGCTCTTTCAAAGTCGGAGCTCCGCCGCTGCTAGAGATCGGGTTTTTAGGTGTGGCGAAGGATTGCGGCGGCGGTGCTGGTGCTGGTGCTGGTGCGGGCGGCGGTGCGGGCGGCATTCCTGCTGCTCTGGGGGGCATCCCTGGAGCTGGAGGGCGGGGCATTCCTGGCGGTGGGGGAGCTCCGGGTACGGGCGGGCGAGGAGCTGGCGGATGCTGCTGTGTCATATGCGCTACCTTAAGTTGGTGAGAAGGCTGACTCGAACAGATGATTTGTAGGAGTTGGACAATGCCGATCGCCATTGTGCGGGTCTTGCACAAAAGCTTAACTGTTGTACTCAGTCTATCGCAAGATTAGGTTCTACTGGTGCAATACAAAGGAAATATTCTGCCAATAGGAGGATGCGCTCACTCTCTATCTACGACCAAATATGGATTTTCCACATTTTTGGAGAATTTTTTTTAAGGAAAAGAGTTTTCCGCAACCAAGCAGTATAAATGGATACTTTAGCCAAATATTAAGGACTTAAACAGATGAATTCTGTCGATCGGGCTTTTACTCCAGCTCTGGAGTTGGCGGAGTCGATCCGCGCTCTGGAAGTGTCGCCCCTAGAAATTGTCAATCTGTACTTGGAACGGATTGAGCGATTAAACCCTGAGCTGGGCAGTTATTTTACTGTAACGGCCGAGCGGGCGATCGCCCTAGCTAAATCTCAAACCGAAAAACTAGCTGGGTTAAACAAGCCACAGGAATTGCCACCTTTTTTCGGAGTGCCGATCGCCATTAAAGACTTGACACCAGTTACGGGCGTTCCCTGTACCTACGGCACTCAGGCTTTGCTGGGTAACATCTCTGCCTACGACGAGTCAGTAGTATGGCGGATCAAAGCAGCAGGATTTAACATTCTGGGCAAAACAGCCACCTCTCAAATTGGCTCATTACCTTACACCGAACCCGAAGGTTTCCCACCGGCGCGCAATCCCTGGAATTTAGACTATACGCCCGGAGGTTCCAGCGGCGGCTCAGCGGCGGCTGTAGCAGCAGGTTTGTGCGCGATCGCCCAAGGTTCAGACGGCGGCGGTTCGATTCGAGGCCCAGCTTCCTGCTGCGGTTTAGTGGGCATTAAACCGTCGCGAGGGCGAGTTTCCTGGGCACCTGTCGGAGATTACCTCAGCGGCATTTCTGCAAACGGCCCACTGGCGCGCACTGTAGCTGACGCCGCCGCACTTTTGGATGTGATGTCAGGCTACACAACGGGCGATCCGTACTGGCTACCAGATTCAAATCCGACTTTTTTAGAGGCTTCCCGTCAAGAGCAGGGCAAACTGCGAATCGCTTTTTCTACCACTATTTCCCCTGTGGGCGAGGCTGCGCCTATCTGTCAGCAAGCGGTACTCGAAACCGTCAAGTTACTGACAGATTTGGGTCATGATGTCGAACCTGGATGCCCAGATTTTACGGGTTTAATCGAACCGTTTATCGCAATTTGGCAGTCGGGGGCGGCGGCAAGTGGCATTCCAGGCCCTGCTTTGGAACCGATGAATCGCTGGCTGTTAGAAAGAACTATTTCCGCTGGGGAATATCTGCGGGCGGTGAATCAAATGCAGCTGATTTCACGGCGGATTGTGGGATTCTTTGAAAAATTTGATGTGTTAGTTTTGCCAACTTATATGCACTCGCCAATCCGGATTGGCGAGTGGGCGGATTTGAGTTTTGAAGAAACTTTGCAGCGCATTATTAATTGGGTAGCTCCTTGTCCGCCATTTAATGCTAGTGGTTTGCCTGCGATCGCACTTCCTGCCATTTTAGATAACAACGGTTTGCCCGTGGGAATTCAAATTATCGGGCGACCGGCGGCGGAAGCAACTTTAATTGCTTTAGCGACGCAGATGGAAGCGGCGAAACCTTTCCCTGTTTTAGATTTTAAATAGGGAAGAGCAAGGGATAAAAGCACGTTTCCCTTTTTTATGGGTATTATTCCAAATCAGGACTTGTTCGCGGAGAACTATAAAGCCGGTTTTTTTTATAATTTTCTCGTCATAAAACCCATATTTTACCAAAAAATGTAGTTTCTCGTGACAAGTCCTACTTCTTACCAATGACCCGCTCTAAATTTTCCATAATACGTCTTGAGATTGATAGATACGTTTAATCTTTTAATCGAAAAAAGATATTATTGTTTTGCCAATATGTGAGGGTAAAATTTTTTGTAATAGCAAGCGCAATGACAGTTGATATACTTAATGTTTTCGCTATAAACGCCCATACTAAATGAGGTAAACATGGCAATAAGTAGAGCATTTACTAAGGCTAAATGCCAAAACAGCTACTTAATTTTTAGAATAAAAGTATGAAAATTATTCACTGTGGATGGTTGTGAAGTTCCAGGAGAACAGGATGCAGCAACCAAAGAAAACGTGACAGTTAAGAACCGATCGCTCTTTTCACTCGCGAAGTTTGTATTTTTTGGGCGGTCGATTAAAAAATCCTTCAACTCATCATCATTAGCACCCGCACAAGAAGTGCACTTAGGTAGGGAATGTGCGATCGGCAAGTAAATATGCGTAGAGGCATTGCCGATCGCACTCCGATGGAGGCAATTTCTCGGCATCTAGAACAATATCTCGGTATCTGGGAGAATTTTGAGAATATGGTGATCTACCCCCTCTAGTTCAATAACGTAAAAATGAGCATCAGACCAAATTTCAGATGGTTTTCTTCGGTAGCGAGTGTTTTGGGTTCAATCTCGATTAATCCTTTCAGCGACGTGACATCCCCTGTAAAAGCTGCTGAAACTGTTGTTGTCCGCAAAGGTATTTTAGAATCCTCGATATCGGTTGCGGATTTGCGCGAACTCGCAGAAACAGGAAAAGTCCCCCCCCAACTGCAAGCTTATGCCAATCTCCTGTCTGAGGAACAGCGGAGTAAAATTTTTCGGGCACTGCAAGCGAAAATTCCCCTAAATGTAGTCGGCCTGAGCAACTTGCTAAATACGGGCATCGGCACTGGCATCCTGACGGATTTGACTACTGTGATACCCAGGCGCGACGGTGGGGGTGTGGAAGCGCTGCGAGCCGCTCTGGTGCAGGGAGCAAAGGCGCCGGAAGGGTTATCGATATTGAGTTTCATTGAATCTTATCCGAGCTCGCGGGTGGTGGTGGATCTCGATCGAGCTTTCGCAGTTTTGGGAAATATGAACGCAAGTTTTTGGCAAACTCAGCGCTTTATGGCGGCGATCGCACCTCAATTAGCAGCGGTTAAACCAGCCCTCAACCTTCCTTTCGACCCCAGCCAACCAGGCCCTAATTCCGTGAAGGTACGGGCGCTAGATTTGAACGATAGCGCCCGCAATCGACCTATTCCGGTTGATGTGTACTGGTCGAGAGCTGCGACAGCCGACAAACCGACGATCGTCTTTTCTCACGGGTTGGGTTCCGTCCGCACCGATTTGCGCTACTTAGCCGAGCATTTGGCGTCTCACGGCTATGTGGTAGCAGCTTTAGAACATCCGGGAAGCAATGAAACGAATACCAATGCTGCGATGGCGGGTAAGTCTCCCTTGCTAGCTCCTCAAGAGTTTTTAGACCGTCCCAAAGACATCAGTTTTGTACTCGACGAACTGACAAAATTGAACGAAACTGATGATAACTTGCAGGGGAAAATGGGGATCAACCGAGCCGTAATAATTGGCTATTCATTTGGCGGTGCCACAGCCTTGTCCGTGGCCGGCGCCGAACTGCAATTGAGCGGACTCAAACAGCGGTGTCAGGGGGATTTGATTGGGTTCAGCTTGGGCGAAGGAATTCAGTGCGCGGCGGCTGGATTGCCCGAAGAACGGTATCAATTGCGGGATGCAAGGATTAAAAGGGCGATCGCCATGAATCCCATAACATCATTACTCTTTGGAGAAACTGGTTTGACTTCAATTCAAATTCCCACATTAATAGTAGCATCTTCTGCGGACAAAACCACTCCCGCCTTAGCAGAACAAATTGCCGGATTCCCAAAGATTCCCTCCCCCAAATGGCTAGTCGGTTTTGTAGGAGGAACCCACTTAAGCGTCAAAGATCCGAGTACGACTTTAGACCAACTTCGCAGACCTAGCACAGTAATTACCGGGGATGAAGTTGTCGGCGACCAAGCTGCTAGCATACGCAATTATATAAAAGCTGTAAGTTTAGCTAGCGCCGCTCAACTAACTGCTGAAGCTGACAAATATGCAGTTTTTCTAACGCCAGAATACGCGCAATTTGCTTCTACAAATGCAATCCCCGTGCGGCTGGTAACAGAAATTACTCCAGAAATTAATGCAGTAGTGCAAACTTTTATTCAAGGGAACAAGTAGTCATTAGTCCTTAAGTAGGTAAGCGCCAAAACACCATAGTATCTTTTACAGTTCTCGACCCAGTACCTAATGATGTAGGGTGTGCTAGGCGCACCTTACCGCTATGAGTCATTAGCTAATAATCGGATTTCCGCTCCAACACCTATAATAAAGGTGTTTGTAGTGGTAGTTAGAGGGGACATCATATTGCGACTAGCAGCCTTTCCTTTTGTATGCGCGGCCCCTTAGTCCCCAGGGGTGTATTTTTCTTCTTAAGCTGTTTCTGATATTTTTGGTCCGTGCAAGGGCAAAATATAACAAAGCGCTTTCACAAACTCTACTCCCAAACTGCCATGCCTAAAAAAAATTTTATCCCGCTGTTGCTGCTGTTTATAGCGCTGTTTACCCTTTACGGTGACACTTTAGCTTTTCTGCCCAAACCTGTAAGAGATACTAGCGTGGCAAGCCGAAAGTTCTTCGTCGGGTTGTGGCCTTCGTGGGTGAAGCCGAAAGATTCAAACAAGCAAAGGGATAAAGAGATTGAAAACTTGGAAAAAAGTCCTAGTCCCAGTCGATAGTTTTGAGCTACCAGCGAGAAACCCGGTTTCTCTAATAATACCTAGCCTTTTTCTTGTAGGTTGGGTTAAGCGAAGCGAAATCCAACAGTACGATTTTAGATTTTGGATTTTAGGTTTGAGATTTTTTTATCCACTCTCTAATCTGTAATCTATTAAACTTGAGATTTGAGATTTTCCTCCCAGCGGTAAGGTGTGCACTGCACACCCTACAGATAGAGGTTATGCCTCAAGGACTGTTTTAGATTGGTCCTCCCATCTAAAATCTAAAATTGATTAAGCCTGCTTTTTCAACCAGCTAAACATAGCTCGCAAATCTTTACCAACTTCTTCAATAGGATGTTCTGCTTCCTGACGGCGCATGGAGGTAAAGCCCGGTTTGCCGGCTTGGTTTTCGAGAACGAATTCGCGGGCAAATTGGCCGGATTGAATTTCGCTGAGAATTTTACGCATCTCGGCGCGGGTTTGATCCGTGACGATACGGGGGCCGCGAGTTAAATCGCCGTATTCTGCGGTATTGGAGATGCTGTCGCGCATTTTGGCGAGGCCTCCTTCTACTATTAAGTCAACGATAAGTTTAACTTCGTGCAAACATTCAAAATAAGCTAATTCCGGTTGGTATCCGGCGTCAACTAAAGTTTCAAATCCAGCTTTAATTAAGGCGCTCAAACCGCCGCACAAAACTACTTGTTCGCCAAAAAGATCCGTTTCTGTTTCTTCGCGGAAAGTGGTTTCAAGGATGCCGGCTCTGGTGCCGCCGATACCTTTAGCATAGGCCATTGCCCGATCGCGCGCTTGACCGGAAGCATCTTGATATACTGCAAACAAACTCGGAACACCTTCCCCTTGTTCGTAAGTCCGTCGCACCAAGTGTCCGGGGCCTTTGGGGGCAACCATTACTACGTCTACATTGGCAGGGGGAACAACTTGGCCGAAGTGAATGTTAAAACCGTGAGCAAATGCTAAAACATTTCCTTCTGAAAGGTTCGGTTCGATTTGTTCTTTGTAAATAGTTTTTTGAACTTCATCGGGTAATAAAATCATGATGAAGTCAGCAGCGGCTGCTGCTTTGTCTACCGGGTGAACTGTTAAACCCGCGTCGGTTGCTTTGGCTGCAGATTTGCTACCGGGATACAAACCGACAACGACATTCATGCCACTGTCTTTGAGGTTGAGGGCGTGGGCGTGTCCTTGGGAACCGTAGCCGATGATAGCAATCGTTTTGTTGGCTAAGAGGTCTAGGTTCGCGTCGGTGTCGTAATACATACGGGCCATAATCCTTGTCTCCTGAGATGCAAATTGGGTGATTGACTGCAAAACTCTCATTTTATCAAAGTAGGGTACTTTTTTTGCAGAAATTTTTCAGATTAAGATTTGGGCGAGGGAAAATAAAGGTCGATCGCCCTGAATTTCCCAGGGTTTCTCGCCGAGTCTGCGATCGTCAAATATAATTGTCAATAGCGTGCTGTGCTGTTGAAAAAAACCCCAACTATAGCAACCGCGCCCGACGCTATTAACATTCTTAGTCGCTGAAACCATTGCTGCTTCTTTCTTCTTCCTTCTTTCTTCTTCCTTATTCCTTCAGCTATAACTAAATTTTTTAAGATGAAAATAAAAGCAATACATCATGTGGCGATTATTTGCTCGGATTACGAAGCATCTAAAAAATTTTATGTAGAAGTATTGGGATGTTCCATTATCAAAGAAACTTTCCGAACCGAGAGGAATTCTTACAAACTAGATTTGCAAGTCGGAAACGGCGACACCATTGAGCTTTTTTCATTTCCCCATCCTCCTGAAAGAGTTAACAGTCCTGAAGCTTGCGGTTTGAGACATTTAGCTTTTGCAGTTGAGGACATAGAAGCATCAGTTGCTTACTTAAAATCCCAACAAGTAGAAGTAGAAGAAATTCGCCTTGACGAAATTACCGAAAAACGCTTTACATTTTTCAGAGATCCCGACAACTTACCATTAGAAATCTATGAAATTTAAGGATTATCCCGATTTTCTAAAGTCGCTCTTTAGTCAATAGGTGGGGTGTGCATTGCCCTAAAAACTGCATGATTCATTTCCAATCTGAAATCTAAAATCTAAAATCTAAAATTGTATAATGGACTCTCTCATCAGAAACACAATCACCATCGGATTGCCTACTTTAATGCTATTTATAGCCATACTAGCTACAGGTAAAACAGGTGACGCAGCCGTTTGGTCGGGTTTGGTCAAAGTCGGCGGTTCGTTTGGTATGCTGATCGGTTTAGGTGTGTTGGTATTTGCAGGCTTTGTTGCTAATTATTTTAGTTATTTTGTGGTAGATAGCTTGCTGGTGAGATTTTATCAAAAGCGGCAAGAGTTGGAACCGCCAGAACAATTGGTAACAGAAATTGATAAATTGCTGATTACCAACGACCTTAAAATCAAGCTCAAATGGGCGGTGATGCACAGCACCCCCAACAAAAACCTTAGCTTGAAGTACGTAATTTTAAAATGGTTTATTATCGCAGCAACTGTAAATGCCGTGTTGTCAATAGTCGGTTATTTGGGAGAATTTAACATTTTTTTTGAACTGAGTTCTCATTTTAAACTACAATATCTGCTGGTGGGTTTCTCTACTTTTATATTGTTCGCTCTCGTGCGCTCAAAAAAAAGATGGTTGTTGGTGAGCGCATTTTGTATCATTATTAATTTAGCGGAAATTGTTCCTTGGTATTTTCCAGCGCCAGCAGTAGCCGGAGCAACTCCCGGACAAAACTTGCGGATTTTGCATTCAAATGTTTTAAGGAGTAATCGGCGATATTCTGAGGTGATATCGCTGGTTAAAGCAGAACAACCTGATATCGCGGTTTTTGTAGAAGTCAACTCATCTTGGGCAAGAGAGTTATCGGTTTTAAGGGAGATATTTCCTTACTCTTCCACCCAGCAAGAATCTGAGAGATTTGGCAGTGCAATATACAGCAAGCTGCCTTTAAATAATTCCTCTGTTAGAGCCTTTTCAAACCAAAGAAAGAGCTTGTTGGTTGATGTTAAATTTCAAGGTAAAATCATTTCTTTGATTCTTGCTCATCCGACGGTGCCGATCAAACATCAAAGTTTTATCGCTCGCAACCAACAGCTAGCAGGCATCGGCGAGTATGCAGCCCAAGTAAAAAATCCGCTGATTGTGGTTGGGGATTTCAACACCACAATGTGGTCGCCCTTCTACAAAAATATGGTAAAAACCGGAAATTTGCGAAATGCGCGATCGGGTTTTGGCATTTTACCGACTTGGCCGACTTTTATGCCCCTAGCTTATATTCCGATCGATCACTTTCTAGTCAGCAAAGAAATTAGTGTTTTGAAGATTCATACTGGCCGCAATGTCGGTTCGGATCATTTGCCATTAATTACAGATTTGGCCATTTGAAGGTAGGATACTATATTTTATAACAAATTATTGATTAACTCGGCTCTTGATTAGTTGATGTACCAAACTAACACTTAAAGTGCTCAGTAAGCAAACATCTAACCAGAGTAGTTTTCCAAATTCCTCAAACCCTAACCAGAACGTTTTATTAACTTTAGTTTGTTGTTGATACCCTCAAGAACACCACTGGTAGTCCTATTATCAAAGTAAGCAATAATCTCCTCAAGCCAACGGATAATAGTGTTCTGGGTGTCAGGAAAATATTTTTTTACTCTCAAGTGTCATTCTCCAAGTTTACAGAATCCCTCTAGTCCATTTATTTCTTGCTCAATAATTGGTCTAAATTTTTATTTTGATTCAGGGATAATTTTGATAGATAAATACATTTTATGTAACTCGCCTGATTTTGAGTTTGTGGTTTTAATGGATGTTTTATTCATTTTTCGATAAGGGCTATGGAGTTTGATTACATCTATTAAGACAGCACTATAATTACCTTAGTTAGTTGTTAATAAAGGATATTTCCTCAATTCCTAGTTGTTTAATAACCGAGGGTTTTGATAATAATACTTATTTGGAGGCGTCTTTTAAGATTCTTTCTATCCTGGCAAGAACTTGATTCAGTCTTTTATATATTTGTTCATATTTATTTGCTCAGGTTACTATTTATTTAGCATATTCAATACGGAAGAGCCACTAACTCTATTACTCAAACTTAGTCGTAGTAAAGCTTTCCAGCATTACAGGGCGGTGGGTGTCAGCCTCGCTTTAGGTCAAAACTGCGATCGCACAATAGGTAAAGAACGATCGCAAAATGCTAATAGTCGAAGCTAACGGGCTGGCAAGAATAATTTAGCCTCTAAAAATTAAAGCATCCAGCGAATATGCACCAGGCCCTAAAATCGCGATCGCAATCAGCATCAGGCAGTACATAAACGCTTTCTCCCAGCTTGGCGGTTCGCCCTTGCCATTGGGCCCTTCATACTGCCCTTCAGGAATTAAATACGGATCGCTAGCAACAAAAGGCAACCGTTTGGATATATCTAAATAGATAGCGAATAGCATTGAACCGAGAATCGGCAGACTTGCTAATAGTGTGAGAAATCCCAGAATCAGGCAAACTCCGCCAGCTAACATGGAAGCTGCTGAGAGAAAGCACAGAAACAGCGGCATTTTCAGAGCCTCAGACCACTCTCGAAGATGTGTTATTTTTGGGTAGCCGTGCAGCAGGAATAAGCCGCCGATACCCACTCTCAACAATAAAAGTGCCCAGCCGGGAAGATCGGCCGGAAAGACGGGATTGAGTGAACTAAGCAGTTTGAAACTTAGTTCTGGCAGATGAGGTGAAACTTGAGCGAACAGAAGCGCGATCGCCACGCCGATAGCAAATTTATAAATCATTTTGTCATTTCCAATCTATTGAAATATTCCAAACTGGACATGATTAAACGTCAAGTACAGATTCGTAAATAGTCGGCTATACAGCCTTTTCCCTTCTACTTATTGCACCCCGCGAGTGTTGAGATCGATCGCATACAAAGAGGTGCCAGCCGCTATCAACAGGCGATCGCGCTGGGCTCCCCCAAAAGTCAGGTTAGCGCAAGTCTCCGGTACCGGAATTTTGCCCAAGCGATTACCGTCGGGCGCGTACACCTGCACGCTATCTTTGGAACTCGTAAAGATATTGCCGTGTTCGTCCGTTCGCAACCCGTCGGGTTCACCAGGATCGATGACTGCGAACACGCGGCCATTGTCCACATCGCGATCGCCTACAACATCATAGGCGCGGATGTGGTGATACCCCTGGGGCATATTGAAAGCTGAACTATCCGACACATACAGGATGCTTTCGTCGGGATTGAAGGCGAGGCCGTTGGGGCGCAACATATCCGTCACCACTGCATCGATCGCACCCGTCGCCGGATCGAAGCGGTACACAAAACATCCAGGCTGTTCCTGTTCGCCGCCGTATCCCTGGTTTGGCTGCATGAGGCCGTAGGGGGGGTCAGTAAACCAGATCGTGCCGTCACTCTTCACTACCAGGTCATTCGGGCTGTTGAGGCGCTTGCCTTGGTAGCGATCGACTAACACCTGCCATTCGCCGCTGTGTTCGCGCCGGACGATCGCGCGCAAACCCGACGAACACGAGACAAGGCGACCTTCGCGATCGCGGTAATTGCCACTTTGATAGTCGGACGGATCGCGCAAAACGCTCACTCCCTCACTGGGACTCCAGCGCAGCAGGCGGTTGCCGTGAGCGTCACTCCACACCACGCTATCATCTTCATGGAAATAAACCGGGCCTTCGCTCCAGACTGCACCGCTGGCAACCTTCTGGAGTGAAGCACCAGGACGCAGGAGCGATTTCATGCGATCGTCATAAATATTGATGCCTTCAAGCATTAGTATTTTCTACCCTTTTAAAGGTCATTTATATCCTGAAACAATGATTAGTCAAATACAAATCAGTCTTTAGATATAAATCTCACTTAAGCCATTAGATAGATATAAAAATTTTATCAAGAATGTTAATTTAAACCGAGCAAAATATCCAAAAAAGTTGTTGTGCTTTGTTAACTAAATAGCAGGCTAGACCTTTTTTAGATATAATTAGCATCTAAATTTCTGCTTCTTTAAATCATTCATAATCTCAATAGGATTAGTGCAATGGCGAACTTGGTCGCAACCGAACCTTTGGCCGCGGTGCCTTCATTGCCTGCTGACAAATCCGCTGGCAATCTAGAGCTAATAACGCTATTCGATGGTGCCATGCCCATCGGTGTTGCGGTATCCAAGCAAGGGCGAATTTTCATCAGCTACCCCCGTCTGGTTGACGATGTAGAATTCACCGTTGCGGAACTCAAACAGCCGCAAGAAAAAAACGGCAATCCCGTTCCCTATCCCAATGCAGAAATCCACAAGTTAGATTCAGCTTCGCCCTCAGAACGGTTGCTTTGCGTACAAGGAATGACCATCGACGCGCGCGATCGCCTTTGGCTGTTAGACCACGCAAAAATCAAACAAAATTCAGTTCCTCCCGGCGGCCCGAAACTGGTGGGAATTGACCTGGAAAGCGATCGTATTGTCAAAAAAATACTCTTTCCAGAATCCGTCGCCTCTGCCAATTCTACCCTGAATGATGTGCGCGTCGATTTGCGCTGGGGAGAGGAAGGAATTGCATTTATTACCGACTCATCGGAAGAAGGGCCTAACGGCATTGTTGTCGTAGATTTAGCCTCTGGAAAAAGTTGGCGCAAACTCAATGACCATCCTTCAACTAAACCAATTCCAGGCTTTTTGCCAGTAGTTGAAGGTCAACCGATGATGGTGCGTCACGCAGGTAAACCGCCGAAGCACATTCACACAGGTAGTGATGGTATTGCCCTCAGTGGTGACGGTCAAATGCTGTTTTATTGTCCTCTGGCAAGTCGGCACCTTTACAGCGTCAGCATTGAAGCATTAGTTAATCAAAATCTACCTGATGAAGAGGTTGCCACAACAGTCATCGATCACGGTGAAAAAGGCGCTTCCGGTGGCATGGTTTCCGATGCAAAAAATCGCCTTTATGTGACGAACTACGAAAACAATTCGATTTTGCGCCGCCTACCTGATGGTACGTTGGAAACAGTCGCCCATGATGCGCGAATGCTTTGGCCCAATTGCCTTTTTGTTGCCCAAGATGGCTATCTCTACTTTACTGTAGATCAGTGGAATAGGAACCCCAGCTATCATAATGGGCAAGACTTGCGCGAGAAACCTTACAGCCTATTTCGCATCCGAATTGATGCAGGGCAAGTGTTGCTAGATCGCAGCTAAAATCACTTTTGTAATTTCAAGTTTAACTGTAAAACCCCCTGTAAATATTAAGGAGATTGACAAGGCATCACGTTGTAGATACTGCAATCAATGCCGGATGCTTCGCTAATTTAGTAACAGCTCTCAATGTGGCTAGCTTAGCAGAGGGTTTAAAAGCAGAAGGCCCTTTCACCGTCTTTGCACCAACTGATGAAGCGTTTTCTAAGCTGCCATTGGGAACTGTAAAAGCTTTGCTGGAAAATATCCCGGATCTAATTAAAGTTTTAACCTATTATGTCATTCTCGACCAAAAAATCACAGCAGCAGAAATTGGCAAAACTCATTCTGTCACCACCTCCGAAGGTTCAACGCTCACGATTAATACGTCTGATGGAGTTAAGGTAAACGATTCTAATGTAGTCACTCCAGATGTGGAAGCAGATAACGGTGTATTTCACATCATTGATACTGTTTTGATTCCTGAATCTCTGGGTAGTATTTAACCCGTGATCTAAGGTAAAATTATTCTCAAACCAGCACAATTTGGCAAAAACTTGGCAATGGTAAATCCCGCGAATCACTACGATATCATCATTATTGGCACCGGTGCGGGTGGAGGTACGCTCGCTCACCGTCTCGCACCGACTGGTAAAAAGATTTTAGTGCTAGAACGAGGCGACTTTTTGCCCAGGGAAAAAGCTAATTGGAGTGCGCTAGAAGTTTATCAAAAAGAGCGCTACCACACGGACGAGCGCTGGTACGACAGGGAAGGTAAGGAGTTTAGACCCCAGACAGGCTATTGGGTTGGCGGCAATACAAAAGTTTATGGTGCGGCTCTCTTACGACTGCGCGAGCGAGATTTCGATCGCGTAATTCACAAGGGAGGAATTTCTCCAGAATGGCCGCTCAAATACGCAGATTTTGAGCCATATTACACGCAAGCAGAAGCACTCTATGACGTTCATGGAGAGCGAGGAACCGATCCAACTGAACCGCCATGCAGCCAAGCTTATCCTTATCCTGCTGTCAGTCATGAACCTGATATGCAGGTACTCGAAAATGAGATTCGAGCAATTGGCTACAATCCCTTTCATTTGCCATTAGGATTAAAGCTGAATGAAGGCGATCGCACAAACAGCCCTTGCATTCGCTGTGATACATTTGACGGCTATCCTTGTTTAGTAGGTGCCAAAGCTGATGCGGATGTGAATGCGATTCGTCCTACCCGCGAAAGGTATGCCAATGTTAGCCTAATAACTAATGCCAAAGTCCTGCGACTGCATACCAGCGAGTCAGGGCGAGAGGTGACGGGGGTAGAAACAGAAGTTTTAGGGGAACGACAGCAGTTTACAGGCGATATTGTGGTGGTTTCCTGCGGTGCAATTAATTCGGCTGTCTTGTTATTACAATCTGCTAACGAACAGCACCCCAATGGATTAGCAAATAGTTCCGATCAGGTGGGGCGGAATTTGATGAAACATCTGGCAACCGCTCTAGTTTCCATGCACATAGAAGTGAATCAAGCTAGCTTTCAAAAAACAATTGCTGTTAATGATTATTATTGGGGAGAGCCGGATTTTCCTTATCCAATGGGGATGGTACAAAATACCGGCAATGTGTTAGCTGATATGCTGCCGGCTGAAGCTCCTGGGCTCATGGCTCCGCTGGTAAAATTGATCCCTGAATATGAGCGGCATTTGATTGCTGAGCGCTCAGTTGGTTGGTGGTTGCAGACAGAAGATTTGCCAGATAAAAATAATCGCGTGCGGGTGGCGGGCGACAAGATTAACCTAGATTATACGCCGAACAATACGGAAGCAGGCGATCGCCTAATTCACCGGTGGACATCTGTACTCAAATCCCTCAACCGTTGTTGTGCCAAGCACGTCATTCCCTTTAGCCTGTATCCCCGTGCCCAGATGCCGGTACAATCAGTTGGTCATCAATGCGGCACTTGTCGGTTTGGCACAGACTCCAAAACCTCAGTCCTTGACCTGAATTGCCGCACCCATGATGTTGATAATCTCTACGTTGTGGATGGCAGTTTTTTTCCGTCCAATTCAGGCGTTAACCCGACGCTAACGATTATGGCAAATGCGCTGCGCGTTGGCGATCGCCTAGCACAAAAGCTGAAGTAGCAACGGGCAGATTCGTTGTTCATGGTGAGATAACTAACAGCCAATGAAACAAGAGCTTTTCATCGAATCACTCATCAACCTGTTATTGCCTCTGGGCCTGATTTTTGGGCTGGTACTTCTGTTGAGCCTCAATGTTGGAGGAGGGGCGCCAGTAGAAAGTGCAGCTATTCCTTTGGAGTCTTGGCTCAAGCTAATCGTGGGCTATTTGGCAGCAGGAGCAGAAATTGCGGCTGCAATTGTCATTGGCCTGGGTATCATTCGGGGAATTTGGGAGTATCTGCATCAGTTGTTATTGCGTTCGAGATACCATGTAGATGCAACTGAAGGTATTCGTCTGAAACTGGGACGAGTGCTGGCATTGGGGCTAGAATTTACCGTAGCGAGTGATATCCTGCGTACCGCAGTTGCACCAACCCGCCAGGATATTTTGAATTTAGGGGCGATCGTTCTGCTGCGAACGCTGTTGAACTACTTCTTAGAGCGTGAGATCAGGCAGGGAGAGCAGCGCCGTTTCAATGAGAAGAACGCCATCGCAAAAGAAGCATGAGTCGAAATCGTTCCAGCTTAAAACCAATAGAAGGTGCAAATCGATCCATAAGGCGCAGGTTAACTCTCAAGGGTGAGCTCGCATTGGCCGTAGCACCCACTGCAATTGTGTTGGGCGTCTTCGCTTTGGTCGAAGTGCTAAGTCGCCAACGCCTTTTATTTGCCTCCCTTGCTTCTAGTGCGTTTCTAATTTACCTAGATCCCGAGCACGGTACGAACACTATGCGAACGCTGAGCCTTGCTCAAATAATGGCAGCAACAATTGGCTGGATTGCGTACATGATTTTTGGTTCTGGATATCTCTCCGGTGGCATAGCTATGGTGGTGACAATCGTCCTGATGATCCTGCTGGATGTCGTCCATCCCCCTGCCGTCTCTACTTCCCTAAGTTTTGCTTTGAAGGCGAGTAACGAAAACAACTTAGTTTTGTTTGGTTTAGCCGTCGGCATTACTGCCCTCTTGGTGGGGTTGGAGCGCTTTACTCTGTGGGTGTTAGCTCGCTACAGCACATCTTAGTCTCGCTGTTGGTGCAAACCTGACCCATGATTTCCAAAATCTAAAGTTCCAAGTTTTAAGGAGGTTACGACGATGAATGACAAGCAGCAATCTGAATCTGACGACAAACATCTCAACGATCCTCAAAAGAATCCCGATAATCATCCGATCGCCACAGGATTGGGCGCAGTCGGTGGCGGTGTTGCCGGTGCTGCCATTGGTAATTCTGTTGGGGGAAAGGTTGGTGCTGCCATTGGTAGCATTGCAGGAGCGATCGCGGGTGGTATTGCCGGCAATGCGGTGGCTGATGTTGCTTCAGAGGCGATCGCCGAAATTCAGCCTGCGAGCGGGTTAGGTTTAGGCGCTAATGCTAAGCCAGTTGAATTGCCCAAACATTACAATTGGGAAGAATTACAAGCACTATCAAAACCGCAAGGGTAGGGTTTGGGCAAAGAAATAGAACTACCACAGATAAACCAGCGAGAACAAAACAATCCAAATCACATCAACAAAGTGCCAAAACAAAGAAGCTGCACTCACGCCGAAGTGACCGGCATTGTAATTGCCCGGAATGAAAGAACGGACAAGCATAATTAGCTGCAAGATAATCCCGACAAAAACGTGCAAACCGTGAAACCCCGTCAGCAGATAGAATGTCGCGCCAAATAACCCCGTCGTCAGTCCAAAAGATAGGTGGTTCCACTCGATCGCCTGATTAACTAAAAAGTAAGTTCCCATCAACGATGCCGCCAGCCACAGCAAGCGAAATTGGGCGAGTTTGCGGCGATCGAGGGCGCGTTCTGCAAAGTAAATGACAAAACTGCTGGAAACCAGTACCGCCGTGCTAATCGCAGGTTTAAGCACCTCTAATTTCGGGACACCTGGAGGCAGCCAGTTGGGAGTTGTCAGCCGCAAGATGATGTAAGCCGCGAAAAAACTGAGGAAGACCATGCTCTCCGAAAGCAAGAACGCGGTAAAGCCAAACATCCCATTTCCGTGCTCTTGAGAATTTTGCTTGCTTCCTTTGGGCGAGGAGTGGCGCGATCGCCCTGAATGCGTAGGATTTGCCATAAGTAACTCTTTCAGGATGGAAATTGCAGCTATTCTTGAGCAGAAGCCTGGGCGATCGGATCTGGAGAATCGACGTAGTGGTAAGGCGGCAAAGTCACAACCGGAATCTGGGCAAAATTCTCAACAGGCGGCGGCGAAGAAACCGTCCACTCCAACCCCGTAGCGTGCCAAGGATTATTAGTGGCTTTCGGGCCCTGCAACGCGGAAACCACCATATTGACGATAAAAGGCAGCGTCGCCACCCCCAGCAGAAATCCCCCCAAACTGGCAATAACGTTCAACCCTTGGTATTGCGGGTCATAAGAAGCAACTCGGCGTACCATCCCTTGCAAG
The DNA here is from genome assembly GCF_036700865.1 of Microcoleus sp. S13C4. Taxonomy (NCBI): domain Bacteria; kingdom Bacillati; phylum Cyanobacteriota; class Cyanophyceae; order Oscillatoriales; family Microcoleaceae; genus Microcoleus; species Microcoleus sp. S13C4. The sequence goes on along the minus strand of NZ_JAUBPS010000001.1, from coordinate 183,052 downwards.
CCCAATGGGTGCATCGGAAAGAAAGTGAGATTAGCCCCGATAAAAGTCAGCCAGAAGTGGATTTTACCCCAGCCCTCGGCATACATCCGCCCCGTCATCTTGGGAAACCAGTAGTAAATTGCTCCAAAAATCGCAATTGTTACAGTGTTGAAGACAATGTAGTGGAAGTGGCCGACTACGAAATAGGTGTTATTTACGTGCAGGTCAAACGGCACTGCCCCCAGCATGACACCAGTGATGCCACCGAAAAGAAACATCACCACACCTCCCAAGGCAAACAACATCGGCGTTTCTAGGTGCAGCTTTCCGCCCCAGACAGTAGCAGTCCAAGCGAATACCTTGACACCAGTGGGTACGGCCACCAACATCGTGGAGAACATGAACAACATCCGCATCCAGCCAGGGGTGCCGCTGGCAAACAGGTGGTGTACCCAGACGAATATGCTGATTACAGAAATGGCAAAGGATGCGATCGCGACTGATTTATAGCCAAACAAAGGGTTGCGGGAAAAAGCCGGCAATATCTCCGAGAAGATGCCAAAGGCAGGCAGCGCCATCACATACACTGCTGGGTGTGAGTAAAACCAGAATAAGTGCTGGTAAAGAATCGGACTGCCATCGTTAAAGGGATCGAAAAAGGTTGTCCCCAGCGCCAAATCGAAAAACAGCAGCACCGCAGCCGCAGTGAGGGCTGGCAGGCAAAACAGTTGCAGCAACTGAGCACTCAAAACCGTCCAGACGAAGATGGGCATCCGAAACCACGTCATGCCCGGTGCCCGCATCCTGAGTATCGTCGTCACGAAGTTAACTCCCCCCATAATCGACGAGATGCCCAGCAGTGCGACACTCAAAAGCCAGATCAGTTGACCGTTGATTAAATGACCCGACGGGTTCTGGATACTAACCGGCGGGTAAGACCACCAGCCAGCTTGGGCGGTACCGCTGGGCAGCAAAAAGCTCGACAGCAGTAGCAAGCCCGTCGGGGGAATTATCCAGAAGGAGATGGCATTGAGGAGAGGAAACGCCATGTCCCGCGCCCCAATCATCAGCGGTATCAGATAGTTAGCTAGACCCACCAGACACGGGAACACCCACAGGAAGATCATCATCGTGCCGTGCATCGTGAACAAGCCATTGTAGAGAGGGCGATCGACTAGATTTAATTGCGGTTGGATCAGTTCGGCGCGAATAATCATCGAGAATAAACCCGCGATCAGGAAGAAGATAAAGGCAGTGATTAGGTATTGAATGCCGATAACTTTGTGATCTTTACTGAATCTGAGGTAGCGCCCCCAACCAATCGGATTTTCAGTGCGATCGCTTTCAGAATTATTACCACCGGCAATGTTTTCCATCGAGTTATTTGTCATCTTTCAGTTGTTAATTATTAATAAACAGGAAACTTGGTTTTTTGCCGATGCTTCGATCAGTTGGCATGATTTACAACAGGAGGCTGAGCCGGCAAAACAGTCGGCCAGAAACTACCTCTGGCTTTCTGAACGTGGTGGGTGTGTTCAGAAACCGCCTGATTGTTTGCAGGAGTTGGCGATTGTGCCGCAGCTTTTGCCAGCCAGCGATCGTAAGCTTCCGGGGATTCAACGTACACATCCGCCTCCATCAATGCAAAGTAAGTGCCGCTGAATTGAGAATCCCTCAACCGATATTTGCCTTCTCGGATCGGCGCGAACACAAAGTTAAGAGTGCGGTTAGGGATAATGTCCTGCTTAATGCGGAATTCAGGAACATAAAAACCGTGAATAACATCCTGGGATTGCAAGGTCAGCCGCACATTTTGATTAACGGGCAGGTGCAATTCTGTACTGGTAACATTCCGGCGCGGATAGCGGAAAGACCAAGACCACTGCTTAGAAATTACCTCAATTTCTTCATTAACTGGTTTAGAATTGTTGTTGTTTTCACTGGGTTTATTGGCAGCATAAACAGGTTCTTCCAGAGGCAGGTGCAAGTGTGCGATCGGTGTCAAACCCTGGATGTCGATTTGCTGATAAATGATGTAGCTTTGAGTGGCGATCCAAGATACTAAAATAACCGGAATTACTGTCCAAAGGAGCTCAATTTTCCAATTTCCCCTCGCAGGATGCCCATGACTGAAGTCTCCTTTCGGTGTTCGGCAAGTGAGGATCGAATATAGGATAATGCCCACAATTCCCACAAAAATAAACGCTCCGATCGACACTAGGAAGCTAAACAGATTGTCAACTTGTTTAGCTTCTGCTGTTCCCTGACTGGGCATCCAAGAATAAGCCTGCTGTCCCACCCAGTGGCTGGCGACCATATCCACCGCGATCGCAATAGCTAATAGCAAGGCCTTGAAAACTTTCATCACAAAAAGGGGTAGAAACTTTGAAGATGCGTACTCTAACTGAAAACTCTTAATTTGTTTACCTATTTACTTGAGCGCAGAACTAGGATTCCCCCCCTGTCGGAGCAAACCCGCAGCGGTATTGTGAATCCCAAACTGGTCTCCCAAGTGTGCTCCCAGCGTCCCGTGAACGAATAGGAAACCCAGCATGACAACGCCTGCGAGCAAATAGCTCCACTGTACTTGCCTGGTGGCTTCTTTGCGCCAGCGGTAGCGCTGAAACCCCCTCCACACAGTCATGGCAACGATCGCTCCCAACAGCAAAACTCCGCCCAAACCGTGCAAGATCATCGTTGGACCTGCTCCCAACCCCCACGCGCTCTTGACATTCGCTGCCGGAGCTGCGAGCATAATCTCGAAAAAGCCCGCTGCTACAGTAAAAAATGTGACGATCGCACTTGCCACCAAATTGTACCAGCCCACATCATAAAAGCTCGATCGCATGGCAGGGAGAGCCAAAAATTTAAAGATTGGTCTTTCTAAGGGAAAAAGGCTGCCTGCTATATCAAATAAGATCGCAATGATAAACAAACCCAGCGTGAAATGCACAAAATTCGGGTGAATTGGCACTTCGTAGGGCAGCCTATTTGCACCTAGCTTGAACCCCAACTGATCGACAAGTTGCTGCACAAGTTGGGAGTTCATTGTAAAATTCCTCTTTTCGTCGCTTCAACGATCGGTTCTACGTGCAACCCGTACACCCAAACCAGCCGAGTTCCCAAATATGTTTGGAAAAAAACCAAGCAGCTCAAAAATGTTGTGGCACCCAGATAAGCAGTCGGTACTTTCAATGGGTCGCGCCTGCGAATTACGAAGCGCCAACCCGTAATAGCGGCAATGATTGCCGCCAGCAACCAACCAGTAATTGTGTGCAAATCTAGTACAGGCTTAGCTACCTCATAAGGTTGCGCCAAACCAGCTTCAAACTGACCAAAAATGACAGCTAGGAAGATGGAAATCGCGGCAACAAATAGGTTCCAGAAACTCACTTCAAACAAGCGGTGATTGCGGGTAAAATAGCCAGTAACGTCGCAAAAAAACGAGAAAAACACCATCGCAATCACAAAGTGAACAATAATCGGATGGATTGGATCGGGGTAAGGTAGATTTTCGCTATTGAGAGGTAGAGCCGACATTACTTTCTCCTTAGGGCATCAATGCGTTACGGTTACTTTATATAGCAACGACAAAATTTAGTTAGCCTTGCTACTAACTATTCGCTTAGAATTGCCAATTGGATATCTATCTAAAGATTGATTTAGTGCGTCTAAATCATTCAGGCAATTGTACCGTTAACAAGATGCTCCCACTACGATGCACACAACTCATTTAGACGTGCTATGTAAAACAAAATTGTATCAGTTTCATGGCTTTTCACTCACTTGCTGAATCAGTTTGGCTATCAGTGCAGTCCATCCCGTCTGGTGGGACGCGCCCAATCCTGCACCATTGTCGCCGTGAAAGTATTCGTGAAACAAAATCATGTCGCGCCAGTGAGGATCGTTTTGAAACTTCTCTAAACTGCCATAAACAGGTCTTTTACCATCTTTTCCCCTCAGGAAAATGCTGTTTAGCCGCTGCTCTAGTTGCAAGGCAACTTCCCATAAATTCAGCATAACTCCAGAACCCGTAGGAAATTCTACTTTGAAATCATCGCCGAAATAATGGTAGTATTTTTGCAAGGATTCAATTAATAAGAAATTTAACGGAAACCAGATCGGGCCGCGCCAGTTAGAATTGCCACCAAATTGCTCCGTCGTAGACTCAGCAGGCTCATAGTCTACCTGATATTTAGTACCATCCCACTCAAAAATAAATGGATGTTCTAAGTGATAGCGAGAGAGGGAGCGGATGCCGTAGGGCGAGAGAAATTCGTTTTCATCAAGCAGCCTTTTGAGGACGCGCTGCAATGCTTCGGGGGTGATAATTGAAAGCAGCCGCCGCTGACCGACTCCTTTAATTTCCATACTAGCAATATTCTTGGCCAGTTCCGGGCGGTTCTGGAAAAACCAATCGATTTGCTCTTTAAATCCCGGCACTGTTTCTAATAAGTCAGCTTCCAGAGTATCGACAGCAAATAGCAGCGTCATCCCCACCATTGAACGGACTTTTAGCAAGCAACATTGACCGTTAGGCTGGGACAGAGCATCGTAGTAAAATCCATCTTCATCGTCCCATAAAGCAATTTGTTCTGGGCCGACATGGTTAACAGCATCAGCTATATAGAGGAAGTGTTCAAAAAATTTGAGCGCCATATCGGAGTAAACTCGATCTTCGCTGGCAAGTTCTAACGCGATCGCTAACATATTCAGTGCAAACATTCCCATCCAAGCAGTCCCGTCTGCTTGTTCTAAATAGCCGCCCGTTGGCAAGGGTTTGCTGCGGTCAAATACCCCAATATTATCTAAACCTAAAAAGCCACCTTGAAAGAGGTTTGCACCTTGAGGATCTTTGCGGTTTACCCACCAAATAAAATTGAGCAGCAGTCGGTGAAACATCCGTTCCAGGAAGTCGCGATCGCCTTTACCTACTCGCTTTTGTTCAATTTTATAAACTCGCCATGCCGCCCAAGCTTGCACGGGTGGATTGACATCTCCAAATGCCCATTCATAAGCTGGAATTTGACCATTTGGGTGCATATACCACTCGCGAGTTAGCAGTAGCAATTGCCGCTTGGCAAAGTCCGCATCAATTAAGGCGATCGGAATGCAGTGAAATGCCAAATCCCAGGCCGCGAACCAAGGATATTCCCATTTATCGGGCATGGAAATGACTTCTTCTGCATATAAATTTCGCCAGTTAGCATTGCGAGTATTTAAACGCTGAGCTGATGGTGTGGGTTCTGCGCGATCGCCTTGCAACCAAGTGCGAACATCGTAGGCATAAAACTGTTTAGTCCACAATAATCCCGCAAAGGCTTGACGCTGTACGTTGCGGATATCTTCATCAAGATTTGGGGTAAGCGAGTCATAAAATTCATCGGCTTCTTTTTGCCTTTGAATGAATGTGTCCGCAAACTCTTGGCTAAAAGGAGTATCGGTGTAAGAATCAGTAAATCGGAGTTGGATAACTGCCGTTTTTCCGGCACCAATTTCGAGGTGGTAGTGGGCGGCAGCTTTGGTGCCAATTTGAGCGGGATTGACAGCATCTTTGCGATTGTGAACGATCAATTCGTGGAAAGCATCTTTAACATAAGGTGAGGTATTGGCGACACTGTAGAGACGTTGTACATTGGTCTCATTTTCTGTAAATAACAGGGGGGGATGATCTTGACAAAACAGCCAGCGATCGCCATATTTTTGATGGTGAGCTTTAATAATTCCATCGGCTGCTTTAGAAACCTGTGCTTGTTTTTCGCTACCCGTCCATGACCAAGTATTGCGAAACCATAAACTCGGCAATAAGTCAAGACTTGCTGTTTCCGAACCTCGGTTAGTAGCGCTGATGCGAATGCAAATATCTTCTGGGGATGCTTTGGCATATTCAGCAACGATATCGAAGTAGCGATCGCCCTCAAAAATTCCTGTATCCAGCAACTCAAATTCTTGTTGAGATTTGTCGCGCCTCGCATTTTCCTCAACCAACAAAGTATAAGGATATTCTTGCTGTGGATATTTGTACAGCCAGCGCATATAAGAATGAGTTGGTGTATTGTCTAAATAAAAGTAGTATTCTTTGACATCCTCTCCGTGATTTCCTTGACTGTTCGTAAGCCCAAAAAAACGCTCTTTCAAAATGGGATCTTTGCCGTTCCACAGTGCTAGGGCAAAACAAATTTGACCGTGGCGATCGCAAAATCCTCCTAACCCGTCTTCACCCCAGCGGTAGGCACGCGATCGCGCCATATCGTGGGGGAAATACTCCCAAGCCGTACCGTAGGGCGAATAATCTTCGCGGACGGTTCCCCACTGGCGATCGCTTAAATAAGATCCCCAGCGGTTCCAGTGGGCTTTCATTTCAGCATTTTCTTGAATTCGTTTCTGTTCAGCATCCATTTAACTGATCCCATAAGATTTTAGATTCCAGAATCTCGATTAGCCACCTGTGGCAAATCCTGGATACAACGTCATTCCACCATCCACAAACAGCGTTGCACCGCAAACATAATCCGAGTCATCAGAAGCCAGCCAAACAGCAGTTTTAGCGATATCTTCCACTTCCCCAACTCGACCGTAAGGAATCAGTTTTAATAATTTTGCTTCGGCTTCTGAGGTATCCCAGGCTGATTTATTTATGGGGGTTTTGATGGCCCCTGGCGCAATACTATTGACTCGGATTCTATGGGGGGCGAGTTCTTGAGCCATACTCCGCATCATCATATTAATACCGCCTTTACTAGCAGCATAGTTGACGTGGCCAGCCCAAGGAATTACCTCATGTACTGAACTCATGCAAATAATTTTCCCAGCAGCCGATGAAATATCGGGTTGTACGCCCCGCCGCATAAATTCTTTGGCAGCTTCGCGGGCACATAAAAACTGTCCCGTTAGATTCACTCCAATCACCATGTTCCAGTGATCGATTGTCATGTCTACGAAGGGCGAATCTTTTTGCAGACCTGCGTTATTAACCAGAATGTCGATCGTACCAAATTCTTTGAACATCTGGCTGAACATAGCCTTAACTTCATCTTCTTTGCTGACATCGGCACCAAGAGCGATCGCTTCTGTACCCGCAGCTTTAATGTCAGCCACAATTTTCTGTGCTTCTTCAGCTTCCGAGTGGTAATTGACTGCCACAGATGCACCTGCTGAAGCTAGAGAACGGGCGATCGCTTCGCCGATACCAGAACTTGCGCCCGTTACGAGAGCTTTTTGGCCTTTCAGAAGCTCAGGGGAAAAGCTCATAATTTTTTCTCCGTCATTTTTTTAATTTATTTTACACTTATAGAGATTTTACTTCTCAAGTTGATAACAAGTTTGTGTCAAGGTTGTGACAAAGCTAGCTACTATAGATTTATTTCCTTCAATATCTTGCTAATTATAGCGTATACTCATTTGGAAGAAAAATATATTTATCTCTTAAGAAGTATATTTGGTTAATTTATCTCTTTCTTAAGACAGATGCTTGTGAATAATCCTTGCATCTAAGTTAAGCTTAGTTATAATGGAGTTACTTTTTTGTATAGTTTAGGACTTAATAATAATGGTGTTAAAATAAAAAATTTCTGTCAAAAAACGGTTTTTATTCGACTTAATAAAAGAGCTTGTTAGGGGAAAAACTTTTTTTAAAAGCATTGAATGGATTAATAAACTCCTCCGTCCATACGGAGACAACAATTTTCTTACGTCAAAACTTATCAAGATTAACGAACAGTATTATGAACAACACAATCTATCAAACTGTAATTGTAGGTGGCGGCTTTGCGGGGCTATTTACAGCTTTGCACTTGAGCCATCAACACTATCCCCGTTCGGTAATTTTGATAGAAAAAGAGGAGCGCTTTTGCTTTAAGCCGTTACTTTATGAATATTTTAGCGGGGAGATGGGTGCAGAAGAAGTTTGGCCGCGCTATGATGAATTGCTAAAAGATAGCGGTGTCATCTTTGTTAAAGATGCCGTTCAATCCATTGATTTGCACGAGCGCGAAGTGAAAGTAACATCGGGGGATTCTTACAATTACAGCAATTTAGTTTTAGCTTTAGGCAGCGTTACAGGATATTTTGGTATAGAGGGAGCTCAAGAACATGCGTTCCCTTTCCGTACCGGCGAAGATGCGATCGCCATTGATAAACACCTACGCGATTGCTTCCAACAAGCTCTTCAGATTCAAGATGCAGAACAGCGTCGCAAATTCCTGACAGTCACCGTAGTAGGTGCTGGAGCTTCTGGTGTGGAAATGGCAGGTACATTAGGAGATTTACTACCTAATTGGTTTGCTGCAATGGGTGGCAATCCAGCAGAAGTAAGGGTCGTTTTACTCAATCACGGCAAGGAAATTCTTGACAACGATATGAATAGTCACCTGCGCGAAATTGCGAAAAATGCTCTGCAAAAGCGCACTGTACCCGTAGAATTTATGATGGAGGCAAAAGCGACTGCTATTCGGGTCAACGAAGTTGAATATCTGCGCCACGAACAGAGAGAAACCTTACCTACATCTACAGTAATTTGGACGACAGGAACTAACATTAACTCGCTCATTAAAGATTTAGCAATTTCTGAGGAAAGCCGAGACAAACACGGAAACCCTTTAGTGAACCCTACACTACAACTGCTAGATTTTCCAGAAGTTTTTGCTGGCGGAGATTGTGCAACAGTTCAAGGCAATTCTTTACCTGCCACCGCTCAAGTTGCTTATCAGCAGGGAGCTGCAATTGCTCACAATTTGAAAGCTCTCGCTTTAGGAAATAGCCTAAAACCTGCTGAAGTTAACCTGCGGGGAACGCTGCTAAAACTTGGGATAGAAGAAAGCGCGGCTAGCATTTACAATAGCTTTGAAGTTGCCGGAGAAGTCGGTCACTTAATCCGCCAAGGTAGTTACTTAGAGTTATTACCTACTCCTATTCATAATTTTAAAGTAACAACGGAATGGTTAAAAGATGAAATGTTTGAGCGCCACTTGCACCCGATTCAAACAGGGGAGGTTATTAAATGGGTCGGCGGTGCGGTAGTCGGTCTTGTCGTCGCTAGAAAAGTGATTAAAATGTTAGGAGATAACAAAGATAAGATAGATACTTAATTAAAGGCTAAAGTTCAAAATGTGAAAAAGATTAATGTGTTAGTCGTGATTCTAAGCGCTATAATTAGCTAGCTGGGAGGTCAGTAAGATTGCGTGTCCGTTCGGATCTTTGACCAGACAACTTTGGCGGTGAGAACGGGAATTATCTGAGAAATGCACAAGTCGTGGCGAGACAAACTCAACCCCATTTTGTCGCAATTTTTCCAATAGTTGCTCAAGATCGTTAACAATTAGTTCCACTTGCATATTGGCAATATCGCAACTTTTCCAATCTCTTGGTATGGGGCGGCCTTTTGGAGTAACTAGATAGTCTAATAGTTCAATTCCTAAACCGCCTTGAATCGGTCGTAGTGCGGTAATTTTGACTTTAGCTTCTGGCAAATTATCGAGGCGAACTTGCGTTTCCCCTTGGTTGAGGCTGCCTCCATCAACTTGCATTCCCAGTAAGTCGCGGTAAAACTTGAGACTTTGCTGGGTGTTGCTAATCGCGATCGCGCTGTGATCGATTCCTAAAAAGCAGCGATCGCCCTTTTGATGCCACTTTTCTTGTCCTTTGTCGGGAGGAAACCAAATTAGCTCTAAATTGTGGCCGTCAATGTCTTTAAATTTAAAAGCTCGCACGCCAGCAGCTTCTTTGTTTTCAGGCGGTATTGTCTGCGGTTGAGTAGAGATGGGGTCAATAGGAAAAGAGCACAGGTGTGCATAGGCGCGATCGATGTCACTGACCACAATTGCCAGATGTTGAAACCACAAATCATTACTTTGCGAATCTTTCGGGATGGGTTTTCCCTCAACGTTAAGATACTCCATCAGCTCAATCACTTCATCCCCAAGCTGCAAAGTAACAATGCGGATTTTTGACCCATCAACGCCTTCGAGATCGCTGTAATTTTGCCCTTCAACCGTAATATCCGAAACAGGTTCAAACGAGAGGGCTTTCGTATAGAAATCCTGGGAGCGATCGGCATCTGTCACAGTCAACCCAATGGCTCGGATTTTTTGCACTTGTATAGACGGGTTCTTCATAAACTTTGTAGTGCTTTATCTAAATTTTAGGCAGCCCCGAGCGGAGCCAAATGCGAAAAAATTTGGGGAAGATTTCCCAAGTGCTCGCCATTAGGCTGCTTTTGCTCGGCCTCAAGTCTAGATGTGCTGATGAATACAAAAGCACTTATCCTAGCCACGATGGGTTCATGGCGGTACTATCAAATTGGTTAGTAGTTTTATACAGTTCGTATTGCCCTTTTGTCGCCGCCTCGCGAGTGCGATTCAGCATTGCTGCAACTTGTGCTTGATCCATCGGCTTAAACGTGCGAGCGGCCTCAAACGCTTGATCGAGGAGTTGCATACTATCAATGCCCGTAATCACCACTGAAGTAGGCAGATTCATCGCATAGTGGAGACATTCGATCGGGCTTACGGTATTGCTTCTAAGGACGTAGGGGTCGCCCATAGATTTCATCCCCAATACACCTATTTGGTTCTTCACCAGCACCGGCAGAACTTGTTGCTCAAAACTTCTAAAATGAGCGTCCATCACGTTCAGCGGCATCTGTACCGCGTCAAAACGGAAATTGTTTTGAGCGGCAAGTTCCATCACTCGCAGGTGAACCAAAGGGTCTTTGTGTCCTGTAAACCCGATGTAGCGAATCTTGCCCGCCTTCTGCGCTTCCACTACCGCCTCCATAGCGCCGCCGGGAGCAAAAATGCGATCGGGGTCTTCCATCCGAATAATTTCGTGATGCTGCATTAGGTCAATGCGATCCGTCTGCAACGCCTTCAGCGATTCATCAATCTGCATCATCGCAGCGCCCTTGGTGCGACCGTCAATCTTGGTCATCAGAAACACCTTTTGCCGGTAGCCATCCTTGAGGGCTGCACCCATCCAGCGGTGGCTGCGTCCGTTGTGATAATCCCAAGAATTGTCCATGAAATTGATGCCGCGGTCGATCGCACTGCGGATCAGCTTGATACTTTCTTGCTCCTCTCGAAGCCGTCCGATATGGTGTCCCCCCAAGCCAATTGCAGACACTCGCTCTCCTGTGCGTCCCAGTGTCCTGTAACTCATCTCGCCGCTTTGGGTTTGACCTTGGGCAACTTCATTTTTAACATCTACTTGGGTCGGTTCATCTTGAGCTAACACGGGTTTCAACAACCCTTCTGAAGCAGCCAGCCCTGCTGCAACCAAACCCGAAGCAGAAGTTACTTTTAACAACTTGCGTCTGCTGATATTCATAAATGCCTCCTTTAAGAAATAACTAGGACTTACTTACAGTATTAGAGGAACAGATGCAAAAAACCTCTATCAAAGTAGGTCACAGAAATAACCCTAAAGAGCTAGAAGGAATCTTTTCTGTAGCCTTGATCAGACGTGCTTGACCTCTCCAACTGTCTAAAGGAATAAATCACTGCTCAGTCTCTCTGTGTTCGTGAATACAAAAGCCCTAATGCAAAGTGTTTAAAACACATACAAATATAGACTTTTGCACAATGTCTAGTGTAACTTGTGGTTATATAGTCCGTGTGGAAGTTAGCCCGACACAGCTTCCAAAGCGAGGGTCATATCTCCAGTGCAATAAGGGTGCCACATCTCAGTTTTTACCGACTTGAAAGACGTTTATGCTGCTGACTTATATTCGGATTAATCGCTTTCTAGTCAGCAAATAAATTGGTGTTTTAAAGATTCGTACTAGCCGTAATGTCGGTTCGCATCATTGGCGGTTAATTACAGATTTGGTCATTTGAAGGGAGGATTCGATATTTTCTAACAAATTATTGATTAACTGTATCTGATATTGCTGAATATTGGTCTGTAGCGGCTCTTTACTGCCTTGAAAACAGATAACTTTTCCGGCGATTTCCTTGTAGTGTTGCAGCATGGAAAAAGTATCGGTGCTGAAGCGAGCGAGATAGTTTTTAGCAGCCTCACTGCAAATTTCCTTTACTTGATTTAGATAAGCTTCTGACGATTCAGGCGGCTTTTCATAGCCAGTTCTTTTATTCAAAATATAGCTAGCACCGCCGACTACTGCGGCTCCCACAGGCCCGCCCAACAGCCAACCTAACCCCGTTGCGATCGCCACTGGAGTCACTTCGCCCTCGTTCGACTTTTGAGCTGGAGGTGGTGGCGGTTCCGGTAAACTGACTTGCGGGGATGGAGGAAACGAAATCAAAAGTGCGATCGGCTGTTCTTTCTCAAAGAATTCGCAAGCTTTATTTACCCATTCTGCGATGGTTTGCTGCTGATGTAAGGCCTCTCGCTGAAATTTTAGCTTCCACGCATCAAAACTCCCTTCCTGAAGCGACAGCGCCATTTCCGATTGATACCGCTGCAAAAGTGTGGGCTGGTAAAGCCAAATCTCGAAGTCGGAAACGCTGGCTTGAAAGCCTTTTGATATCAGTTTTTCGGCTTTTTGTTTAATTTCAGTTTTGTCTTTGTGCTTTTTTTGAGCTGTGGCTATTTCTGCGGTGACAGTTTCAGCTTTGGCTCGGAGAGATTGGCAAATTTTAGTAGCTATAGCTTCAATTCTGGGCAACTTAACTGCTAGTTGTTCCTGTTGAGCTGCCACAATACTTTGCAAAGCCGATTCAAACGTGGCAATTCCTGTGGTTTGGGCGGCCGCCACATCTCCTTTCAGCCTCGCCCTCAAAGCCGGCAAAGCATCGACGCGGTAGATATTGCTGATATTGTTCGGCAAATTGGAGCGAAAACTTTCGGCAACAAACAACAACCGATTGTAAACTTGTTTTTGCTCGTCTGGTTCGAGTAGATTGAGAAAATTGGCAACAAAGACGACAGTGTTGATGTTGCGATCGCTCAACCAATCTCTCAAGTTCTCCCGTTCGCCTAAAGTCATCAATTTGCGAGCATCTAAAACCTGCACAACTAAATCAGCCGTTAGCAATTTATCCCGAACCAAATTATCCTGTTCTTCCCGATCATTTGTTCCCGGCAAATCCAGCAATTCCACACCTGTTTTCAGGAATGGATGGGGACAGTAAACATTAACGGCCGCCACATCATCCCGCATTTGTCTGGCGTCGTCAAGGATGGCATAGCGTTTTAACACATCAGTCCCCGGTTCGCTAACTTCTGTGCCGTCTTTCAGGGTAATTTTTGCGTGCAATTCCTCGCCGTAGTTGACATAAATGGCAGCACCTGTAGTGGGCACTAGGTCGATCGGCAAAGCACGATTTCCCAGCAAAGCATTGAGCAAAGTTGACTTGCCGTAATTAAACGGGCCAAAGACAGCAATTTGAAAAGTTGGTTTGGCGAGATAGTCGCAAATTGAGGTGGTATCTCGATAGAGTTGGGAGTTTTTGTCTAGTTCGAGAATACCGAGTGCTGATTTGAGATTGTCGGTCAGGTCTTGATAAATTTCGGTTTGTGGCATATTGTTGTTTATTTCAAGCGGATGCTAGGAAAGCTTGATATAGCGATTCAATACTCTGCGACTCTGCAGAAACATCAGCCTCTAATTTTTTCAACCGCTGCGATTCAGCCTGACAATTAATCTCGCGAGATTCTTTTTGTTCGAGCAAATTATCTAACTCAGCTTTCCGAGAATTAATATCCGCATTCATGCGATCGCCCACTTCCCGCCCGTAAACATCAAAACACTCTTTAACAGCATCGTGAATCGGCTGCCACTGCTCTTGAGCCACCTGTGGGAGATATTTCACCAGCTCTTTTTTGGCCGCTTTGACCAACTGTTTGTGAGCTCCGTCTGCTTGCAAAACCCCAACACCCATCCCCAACAAAGCCAAGTACAGCGGCCCCAAAACAACCCCCGTAAAACTAGCAAAAATCGTACTGACGCTCAACACAGTAATTAAATTAAGCAGGATATTTTTCCAATCAAAACCCGCTCCTGCCATTGCTACGCCCGCCAGATTCCCGGTCGTTAACGAGAACAATCCCATCGCCCATTTGGCCCAAGCTGGCGAGTTATCTTCCTTCGAGTTGCTGACTGCTGCTGGTATTTTTTGCCCGGTCAGTTTTTCTGTAATTTTTTCAGTCACTTTTGTGTAAGATGCTCCGTAATTTGCCGCACTTTGCGAGAGTTGCGAAAATGCTGAATTCATCTCTTGTTCAGCCGTGAGAGTCCAAGCTGCTAGTTTGTCGTTGATGTACTGCTCGAATGCTCGTTTGAGCGATGCTTCAAAGGCTTCTCGCTTGTCTTGGCTGAAGAAATCCAGAAATCTCAGTTCAGGTTGATACCGTAAGAAATCTGTTTCAAAGGTATTTTCTAAGTTAAGAACGTAGGCGCGGAAAGAATTTGCGATCGCCCGCGATTTACTATCTCTAACGCCGATAATTTCTTGTTGAAATTCATCGCGAATATGAGTCAGTTTTTTAAACTCTGGCTCAACCGAATTAATTTTTTCCTTCAACTCATTAATATCGCGATCGAGTAAGGGTAAACGGCGTCCAACCGCTTCGCGGACGCGAGGAGAAATTTGACGCGCCAAAGTCCTTGCCGGACGCAATTCCGAAATAGCCCTTTCCTGGGTCAAAAACGTATTCAGTGCCGCCATAAACTCGGGAAAACCAGTTCCTGCCAAATCCGCATCCGGGTTTTTCATCCGTAACCTGAGCGCCTTAATTGAGGTAATTGCAAACACTCGCTCGTCGTAAATATCGTGTCCTTCTGTTAAACAATATTCAGCCAAATTAGCTTGAAAAACCCGCCGCAGTTTCCCTTCTGCTTCTGCCAATTCTTCAGGATCATCCGGGTCAATCAAACTTTCCTGCACCTGATCCCAAGCATTAATCAGAAAGAAAATGCTCAATCCGCGATTTTTGATGTAATTTTCTAGATAGCGTCTTTCACCCATTGTGCAAGGCTGAGTTGCCCTGAGCACAAACAAAATAGCGTGGCAGTTATTGATGTAACCCAGAGATAATTCATTGCGGGCTTCTGTATCGTTCAGTCCGGGACTGTCTACTATTTCTATGCCTTTTTCTAGCAAAGGTAAGGGATATTCTACTACGGCACAGTCGATATCTGGAAATGCTGGTTTCTTTTCTTCTTCTAAGCGTTTTGCCTCAGCGGGGTCAATTGTGTAGTTCTGTTTAAAACTTTTAAAATCTAGCTGTTTTGGGCTTTTGCCGTCATTGAAATAAACCGTAACTTTTTTTTCTGAACCATAGCGCAAAATCGTCAGCAAAGCTGTACAGGGATTTACATCACTGGGCAGCAAGTTTTCGCCGATTAAGGCATTGAGAAAAGTGCTCTTTCCGCGTTTCATGTCGCCTAGCACTAGCAGCCGAAAGACTCCTTGGCGCAAGTTTTTACTGGCGACATCAATGTCAGCGTTGTCTGTTTCTAAACCGAGTTTGCCCGATGCTTCTCCTCCTGCTAATTCTGATTGGTTGATTGCTGTCGCGATCTTGCTGAGGCGATCGGCAATTTCTCGGCGGACGGCGGCTACTCGCTCTAAATCGTTGAGAAAGCTGCTAGTTTCTACTTTAAGGTTCATGGGTGTTTCCTGATATTTTTAGGCTTGGGCTTTTCAACTTCTTCTGTCTTCTTCAATAAACATTTTGTAAGCTATCAAAGCAATGCCTCCCACTATCAGCGCGGCTGCCAGCCAAGATGCTATGCGAACTGCAACGATAACAGCAATGACAATGCCTGTAAATTGAGCTGCTGCTATAATTTTTCTGCGCCACTGTTTGAGTTTGCCGTTAACTTGGCTGTCTGGTTCTTGGTACTTGCTCGTTATATGTTCTGGCACTGAGCGGTCGATTTCGGCTTCTAGTTCGCGGAGCCGAAGTTCTTGTTCGCGCTTCCGTAGTTCTTGTTCTTTGTGCCGGAGTTCTCTTGCTTTTTGGTCGGGAGAATTCATAAATTTTACCCGGTTTGCTGGTGGCAAATTGTGTTATTTATTGTCAATGTTGCGGAGCGATAAGTTTTTTACAACTGTAGCTCACATTTTACGCTGTGTCGATAGATGTTAAGAAATGTAAAAAAAGGCGATTTCCTACGGGATAGCTACGCTTCACGACATTTTAAGCCGATCGCCCACCTGCACCGCTGCAAATCCTTAATATCCTTCGGGGCCGATAGTAGTGCGATCGCACTCCGCTTCCGACAAATCAACCAAGCGCGATCGAAATAAGTTGCAGCCCGCTAATTGAGCTTTGTTTAACTTTGCTTTCTCCAAATTAGCTCGGCTCAAATCCGCATATCTCAAATCGGCATTCGTCAAATCTGCATTGTACAAATCCGCACCTTGCAAATTGGCTTTCTGCAAATTAGCACCTTGCAAATTGGCGTGACGCAAATTTGCTCGTGATAAGTTTGCTCTTGATAAAGTTGCTTCCGACAAGTTAGCTTGATAAAGTTGAATGTCGCCCAATTCAGCATCTTGCAAATCAGTTTTATAAAGATTGGCTTGAGTCAAATTTCCGTAGGGCAAATAAGCTCGCCTCAGAACGCTACCAGAAAGATTTATTTCTGTCAAATCTGCTTGAAACAAGTTATGTTCACTTAAGTCAACGGCGTTAAAGTTTCGCTGGCCCTCAGCATACTGAGCAAGCAATTCCTCAGCGCTTAGCTTTTGCATTTTCACTCCTCATGACGACAGCTACTGCAGCCAATCCATAACAGTAATTAATGGTTATTACTCTGCGTATTTATACTTATGTCTCTTATTATGTTAAGCTTGTGTAACAACAGTCGCATTTTTTCTAAGATTTTTTTTATATTTGTAAATTTCTGCCTTGCTCGACCAGTAAGCGGTTAGTAATGTCAAGATCGATCAAGAAACCAAAGCCAATCCTCTACTGAAATATGCCAGAACTTCCTCTCTCCATTGCTGAGCACTACCACGAACGGACAAAATACGACCCTGAAACCATTGCCGCCAAAAGCAAACAGCTAGATTGGACAGAGCAACCTGTGCCGTTCAAAGAATATAAAATTGGAGCGTATTTTGACCTCAAGCCTTATCTAAAAGACCCCTCGGAGGATGCCGATCCCGATGCCGTTTGGTGGCATCGGTTATCTAGCTTGTTGCTGTGCAGCTACGGGTTGACGGCAAAAGTGCAGACGGTAGACGACAGTTACCTGTATTTGCGATCGGCACCGTCGGCGGGTGGACTCTACCCAGCAGAGGTTTATTTAATCTCCCGTGGCACTGCCCAGTTGCCGGCCGGACTCTACAACTATCAGTGCAGAACTCATTCACTTGTTCATTTTTGGGACAGTCAAGTTTGGCCGGCATTGCAAGCAGCTTGTTTCCAGTCGCCCGCACTAGAAAATACCCAATTGGCGATCGCCATTACCACTGTTTTTTTCCGTTCTTCTTGGCGTTACGAAGACCGAGCTTATCGGCGAATTTTTCTAGACACTGGCCATTTATTGAGCAATATCGAATTAGCTTGCGCCGTCAACGATTACCGACCTCACCTGATTGGAGGATTCGCCGACGAAGCTGTCAATGAATTACTATACATCGACTCGGAGCAAGAAGGAGCGATTTGTGTAGTTGCTTTAGCCGACTTGCTAGATATTGACCAAAACTTGCCTAAATTTAAAACAGCTTTGCCCGGAAACACCACCACAGATTACCCGCAAATTTCCGAAGGTCAACTGTTAACATACCTCCACAAAGCCACGCATTTAGAATCAGACCCTACCGGATCAGACGGCTGGAAACTTGATGAAAGTGAAGGGGTACTAGAGGATAAATACAACTTTCCCTTTTGTACTAAAGTTTCGACGGTCACTCCTTCGATTCCTTGGGGAGTGAACCTGGAAACTTTAGAAAACACTATGCTCAAAAGGCGTTCTACCCGTGCTTATACAGGTGCTTCTTTGAGCTTGGGCGAACTGCTAGCTATGCTCGATTTTACTTACCAGCCCCAGCACTATATTGACCAAGGATTAGATGGTTATCCAGACTATTTCGATCTAAGTTTGATCGAGACTTTTATTGCTGTTTCGGGAGTAAATGGGTTAGAAGAAGGCTGTTACTATTACGCTCCGAAAGCTCAAGAATTGCGGCAAATTCGGTTTAAAAATTTCCGCAGGGAACTGCATTTTTTGTGTTTGGGGCAAGACTTGGGCAGAGATGCGGGGGCGCTGTTATTTCACACGGCGGATTTGAACAGGGCTGTAGCAAAATATGGCGATCGAGTTTACCGCTATTTGCACATGGACGCGGGTCATTTGGGCCAGCGGTTGAATTTAGCAGCTATGCAACTGCGTTTGGGTGTTAGCGGTATCGGGGGCTTTTTTGACGATCGCGTCAATGACGTTCTAGGTATTCCGGCTGGTGAAGCTGTGCTTTATATTACAAGTTTGGGCAGACCTCGATCTTGACAATAAGTTAGTTGTTATTTGTCAGTAGTATTGCTTCACTAAGCCCAGGTTCATCTAAATTTTACAGTCAAGTTTGATGAAATTAACATCTTACACCATTCTCAAGAACAGGCAAGATGCCTGTTCCACAAAGAGTGGAATTCTTGTGGGCTGTCCCGCCCGCCCTAAAAACACAACTTAAATGCGAGACAGCTTACCTATTTAATTTACTCTTTTTCTATTGCTATTTGCCAATACAAAACCTGCTAAATATTCTGTCTAGCACTGATTCTGTAACTTCTTCGCCCGTAACTTCCCCCAATGCTTGAATGGCCCCACGCAAATCTATTGTCCAGAAATCTAAAGGCAATTTGTTGCTAATAGTATCTGTGCATTGTTCCAGAGAAATTTTAGCTTTGGTTAAGGCTGCTGCTTGCCGCTGGTTGATTGCTAAATCTGAGTTTGCTGCTTGCAAATCTCCCCCACTGACGGCATCTAAGATTGCTGTTTCTAAGTCTTCTATGCCTCTATCGAGGGCTGCTGCTGCGGTAACTATACGGTGAATTTCAGGGGGAAAAGGTAAGTGGGGGATGGTTTTTACTAGGTCGATTTTGTTGATAATTATAATTAGGGGGCGGTGCTTTACTTGTTCGTAAATTTCCGAATCTTCCTCTGTCCAACCAGATTCCGCATCAATTGTCAACAACACTAAATCGGCTTGTTTTGCTGCTGCGCGCGATCGCTCAACGCCAATTTTTTCTACCTTGTCTTCGGTTTCTCGAATGCCCGCAGTATCGAGTACCTGCACCGGAATGCCGCCCACAACTAGCTGCGATTCTACCACGTCCCGCGTCGTACCGGGCAACTCCGTGACGATCGCCCGATCGCTCCGGCTCCACGCATTCAACAAACTCGATTTTCCCACATTCGGCCGCCCAACAATCGCTACTTTCAAACCAGTTCTCAACAATTCTCCACGATCTGCCGTTGCCAAAATAGTTGATAATTCATCCAAAACATGATTTATTTCCAAAGAAGTTTTACCTTCATCTAAAGGCGGCAAATCTTCCTCAAAATCAATTCTCGCCTCAATTTCTGCCAGCACGTCCAAACAAGTTGTTCTCAGTTGGCGAATTGGCTGCGCTAATTTTCCTTGCAAACCAGCCAAAGCACTTTGTGCAGCAGCGGGCGATTTTGCTCCTACCAAATCTGAGATACTTTCAGCTTGAGTTAAATCGAGCCTCCCGTTCAAAAAAGCCCGCAGCGAAAACTCTCCCGGCTGCGCCAATCTCGCCCCATTTTCCAAACACAACTGCAAGACTTGCTGCACCGCCATAATGCCGCCGTGACAGTGAAATTCCACCACATCTTCGCGAGTAAAAGAACGCGGTGCTTTCATGATTAGCAGCAAAGCTTCATCGACTAATTCTTGAGTTTTGGGGCGGCGGATGTGGCCGTAAAGAATGCGGTGAGACTCCCAAATTTGCCGTCCTGGGGCGCGAAACAGAGTTTCGGCAATTTTTAAGGCTGCGGAACCGGAAACTCGCACAATGCCGACGCTGCCTTGTTGGGGAACTATGGCAGTGGCGATCGCTGCGATCGTTCCTCCTTTTGTTAATGATTCAGACATTTTTATTGTTCACACATTTAAAATTTCTCTCAATCTCCTGTTTTTGAGTATCAGGCAATTGCTTCTCGGTATTCGACAGTATAAATCTCTAGTTCGTCATTCACAAAAATTAAATTCCCGCCCTTTTGGGCAAGCTGCACGAGTTTCTGAGTCAAAGGGCAAAGGAGATTTTTTAATCTTTTTCCTACAATCGCTAATTGCTAGGCGGCTTCGAGAGACAGGAGAACTTGAATTAGGGATTCCACGAGTTGTACGTTCATTTGAGCCACCTCCGCCCCGGTTGTTAAATTATACAGTTTTCATTGAGAGGATAAACAATTTCAGCATTTTTTTTCTAAGATATTAGAAGAGCGTGGCTACAGCGCTGGACTTGGCTCGCCAATCCCATCGCCCGTTTGCTCAGTCAGTCGATTTTAGATTTTAGATTTTAGATTTTAGATTGACTCCACAGATGAATCGGGGAGCTTCAACTCGGATCTAAAATTTTGGGAGGCTAACGACTCCTGTCGGAAAGCAACTATCCGTTTTTGCGTAGGAGTCACGGCTCGATCGAACTTAAATTACTCAGCCAAATATTTTGGCTATTCTGATTTCATGCAATAATGGAACATTGACAGGGTAGAGGGCAAAGCATGATTGGTCAACTTCTAGACAGACGTTACCGCATCATTAAAGTCACAGACTCAAGTGAGGTGGGAAAAACTTATCTAGCAGCAGATACTCACCGTCCCGGGTATCCGCAATGCACGGTTAGAGAAATGCGACTCCCCGGCACAAGTTCGCAAACTCCCGAATTAGTCAAAGTTATATTTCAAAGAAACGCAGAAATAATTGAAAAATTGGGAAAACACGACAAAATTCCCGAATTATTGGCATATTTTGAGGAAAATCAAAGTTTATACTTAATTGAAGAATTTATTGCCGGCTCACCTTTAAGTCAAGAACTAATACCCGGTCAACCTTGGGATGAAGATCAAGTAATTGGTCTGCTATCAGAAATATTAGAGATTTTGGTGTTCATACACGAGAAAGGTTTCATTCACCGCAGAATTCAACCCGACAGAGCGATCCGGCGCGAGTCAGACGGCAAATTTGTATTGGTTGACTTTAGCTTAGACAAAGAAATTAACCCGGAACTTGCTAACTGTCATTTGTTGGCCCAAACTTCCCCGAACTCGGTTAAACGGCATGAGGCAAAAAAACAGGATTTGCTGCCCCAGGAGTTATACGTGCCGATCGAGCAATTGAGCGGCAACCCCCGTTACAATAGTGACATCTACGCTCTAGGTACGATCGCCCAGCTTGCCGTGACGGGACTCTCACCCAACGAACTGAGTGCCTTAAAAAACAACAAAAACGAAATTCCCTGGCGAAACCGGGCAACTTGTTCGGCAGCCCTAGCAGATATTATCGATCAAATGGTGCGCCCTGACTGCGAGGAACGCTATCAGGAGGCCGCCGAAGTTTTAGCAGACCTCAAACAAATCGCCGTAAAATTGGAGGTTGAGCCGCCACCAGCCACAATCATCACGGACGCTATGAGTCAACCGCGAAGACAAAGCCCAACCAAACTGCTGCTGTTGGCTGCAACAGCCGCAGCTTTAATCCTCACGGCACTGATAATTTACTTGTGGCAGAGTCAAAGTCCCGCGAGGGCAAAAGAATGGTTAGCCCGCGGCGTTACCAAGGCGCAGCAAGGTGACACAACAGGCGCGATCGCCGATTATACTCAAGCGATCGCCCTGAATGCCAGCGATGCGGAAACTTTCTACAAGCGGGCAAACGCTCGCTACGACATGGGGGCAACCGAGCAAGCAATACAGGATTACACGCAAGCAATTAAAGTCAATCCTAGCCACACCAAAGCTCTCTACAATCGAGGTATGGCCCGCCTCGACATCGGGGACAAGCGGGGGGCCGTGGAAGATTTCACCCAAGTAGTGCGACTCAATCCCAGCGACGGTGAGGCATACTCTCAGAGGGGTTTAGCCTACTACGATTTGGGCGACTACCGCAGGGCAATTGAAGACTACACTCAAGCAATTCGGCTCAGTCCCAAGGATGCTACAGCATACAGCAATCGGGGTTTAGCTCGATCGGCAGCAGGCGACAAAACAGGAGCAATGGCAGATTTTACTCAAGCCCTTCAAATTAGCCCCAAACAAGCTGGCGTATACTACAGTCGTGGTCGATCACGGTTTAATCTGGCAGATTATCAAGGAGCGATGGAAGATTATACTAAGGCGATCGAATTGCAACCAGATCTCGCGGATGCTTATACCAATCGGTGCAGCGCTTACTTGAATTTGGCCACCTACGACAAAGCGATTGCTGATTGCACCGAAGGAATTCGCCTTGCTCCCAAAGATGAAGCAGCTTACAACAACCGCTGCGTTGCTTATCTGAATTTAAAACAATTTCAAAAGGCCAGCGAAGATTGCAGTTTGACGATCGGACTCAACGCCAACAATCCCAAGGCCTACAGCAATCGAGGATTAGCTCGATCGGCTTCGGGAGACAAACAGGGAGCTTTAGAAGATTTTACTCAAGCAGTTCGGCTCAATCCCAGCGATGCAGTAGCTTACAGCAATCGCGGTACTATTTACTCAGAACTAAAAAATTACCCTTTAGCGGTTGAGGATTTCGCTCACTCGCTGCGGCTCAACCCCAACAATGCTAGCGCTTTTTACAGCCGAGGCCTCGTCCGCCGCCAACTCAAAGACCGTACCGGGGCGATCGAGGATTTTCAGAAAGCTGCAACCCTCTTTCTAGAACAAGGAAGAGCCGATGGTTTCCAAAACGCACAAGCACAAATCAACGACCCTAAATAAGCTATTAATCATCAGTCAGATGTTAAAAAAAGAAGAAAAAAGGAAGAAGGAAGAAGGAAGAAGGAAGAAGGAAGAAGGCCAAATTACCAACTATCCGTTACCAACTCCCCGTTACCAACTCCCTGTTACCAATTCCCCATTACCACCTCCCCGTTACCAATTCGCAAGTCCCGATATGAACATGGTTGGTCAACTTTTAGACAGGCGTTATCGCGTAGTGCAAATTCTCAGTTCAGGAGCTTTTGGACAAACTTATTTAGCTGTCGATACTCGCCGGCCGGGCCACCCTCAATGTGTAGTCAAACAACTGCGCCCTCCCAGCAACACTTCCACAGTTCTCAAAACCGCTTACCGCTTATTTAAACAAGAAGCAGAAATATTAGAAAAGCTGGGAAAACACGATCAAGTTCCCTTTTTACTAGCTTATTTTGAAGAAGCCAATCAATTCTACCTCGTCGAAGAGTTTGTGCCCGGACACGCCCTAAATAGGGAAATTGTGGCCGGTCAACCTTGGCGGGAAGAACGAGTGCTGGATTTGTTGGAAGAAGTGTTACAACTTCTCGCCTTCGTACACTCTCAGGGAGTGATTCACCGGGATGTTAATCCCTCCAACTTAATCCGCCGCAAACCAGACGGCAAATTAGTCTTAATTGACTTCGGTTCGGTTAAAGAAGTTGCGAGTCACGTCAGTGACTACGATACAGAATTTCCGCGCACCATTGCTACTGGAACTCCGGCTTATATGCCGATCGAACAATTTCAAGGCAACCCGCAATTTAGCAGTGACCTCTATGCAGTCGGGATGATGGCAGTCCAAGCTATCACTGGTTTACCCGGTACGGATTTGCCAAAATTGCAAGATCCGAGTCCTTCTCATACGGGGGAAATTGTTTGGCGAAACCGCTCTCAATGTTCTGTGGGATTAGCCAATATAATTGACAAAATGGTTTGTCACCAATTTGGCAAACGCTATCAATCGGCAGAGGAAGTGTTGGCAGCTCTCAGCAAGTTGAGACACCGCCAAGAACCGGTGAATACCGCTCAAAAGAAAAGTATTTCTCCCATATTAGTTTCTTCTGCTCCTTTTTATTCACGTTTGGGAAGTCGATTTTGGTTGCTGATTTGGGCGGGCGTCGGGGCGGCGATAGTTATGATATTTATGTTTAGTTATTGGGGCCGCCCGAATCCAATTAAAGCTAAGGAATATTACGAACAGGGAGTAGAAAAGTCTCGCAATAAAGATGCGGATGCAGCTTTGCAGGCTTTTAATAAGTCAATTCAATTGAATCCTAAAAATGCTGAGAGTTTTTACCACCGCGGTAATGCTAATTATGATTTAAAAAAGTATCAAGAAGCACTTGCGGATTATTCTCAGGCTATCGCTCTCAATCCTAAATATGTTCAGGCTTATTTTAACCGCGGCCTCGCCCGTCACGATTTTAACGACAAGCGGGGGGCGATTGAGGATTACACTCAAGCTTTGAATCTCCAGCCCAAGGATGCTGATACATATTATGAAAGAGGAGTTGCTTATTTAGAACAGCAAGACTACAAGATGGCTATTCAGGATTTTACCGAAGTAATTCGGTTGCAGCCGAAGCTTGTTAAAGCTTATCATTCGCGGGGGTTGGCTCGTGCTGGGAGTGGCGATTTGCAGGGGGGGATTGGAGATTATACTGAGGCAATTAAACTTGATGCTAAGAATGTTGATGCTTTTTACAGTCGGGGGAGAGCTCGCTTTTACCTAGGAGATTATCAGGGATCTTTGGCGGATTATTCTCAGGTAATTGCCATCGATCCTAAGAGTGGAGATGCTTACGCTAATCGTTGTAGCACCCAGTTGAATTTGGGAGCGTATCAAGCGGCAATTGACGATTGCACTCAGGCAATTTCGCTGAGCGATGAGGATGGGGTTCCTTACAACAATCGCTGCATTGCTTATTTAAATTTGAAGGATTATCCGAAAGCAATTGCCGATTGCACTCAAGCGCTGACAGTAAATCCGAATGATTTTAATGCTTTTAACAATCGTGGTTTAGCTCGCAGCGCCGGGGGTGACGCCCAGGGGGCGATCGCAGATTTTACAGCAGCAATCGGGTTCAATCCCAACAATGCTGAAGCTTACGCCAATCGGGCTAAGATTTATCAGGAGTTAAAGAATTACAATAGTGCGATCGCCGATTACGTGCAAGCTATTCGCATCAGTCCTAATTATGCTGCTGCTTACTACGGTAGAGGCATGGTTCGCCGCTCCTTGGGAGACAAAGCAGGAGCGATTAGCGATTTAGAAAAAGCCGGCAAAATGTTTCTAGATCAAGGGCGTACTGGCGGTTACAAAGATACACAATTTGAGATTGAAAAGCTCAAGTAGTCATTCGTCCTTATTTCTCACTCTTAGATTTTTAATGTGGCAATTTTTCATGATCTCAGATTGCGTTGGGGCTGGTTCACGCTAATCTTTAATACCAACAGAAAATGCAGGTGAACCAACCCCGGAGCGCTATTAATGCCAGCTATTATCAATCAATTTTCGGGGTCTTGAAGCCGTTTAACCAATTCATAAAACGGTTCCCAATTATCCTCAATAGCAATGGCCTCCCAAACAGCCTCAATCGTCGGTCTCAACAGCGATTGTTCGGGATTGTGCCTCCGCAAACAGCCCGCCATTTTGTCCATATCATCCCCCGACAAGCTTTGCAAAACGTGATAATAAAACTGTCGCCAAGGTGCTATCAAGTCCGCCGGTTCCGCCTCGTTAAAAATTAGACTAGCATCCTCTCGCCAAGTGCGATCGAACTGTCTTCGCAGTTCAAAAAAGAAATCGTGATAGCCTACTTGAGACTCCGCCAGCATTTTAATTGTCACCTTCAACAACTCATCTCCCTCCGCCTCTGGCAAATCCTCAAATCCCAATCTATTTAGCATCAACTGCCGATAAGCTGCATTATAATAATCGCCAAACTTCGCCAAAGCCGCATCCATATCAGCTTGAGGAATCGCCGCTGCTAGCGGTTCCTGGAGCTTCTCTAAATTGTCCCTACAAATCAACGGTTGATTGCCGTAACAATAAAGACCCGAATAGTCAAAATAAGCTGCTGTAAATTCCGGCTTGTAAGTTGGGATAAAAGCGAAAGGCCCGTAATCGAAACTTTCTCCGGTAATTGACATATTATCAGTATTCAGCACGGCCTGGCAAAATCCTGCTGCGATCCACTGAGCGACTAATTCAGCTATTCGCTTGACTAAATCTGCATAAAATAGCGCATATTTTTCGGGCGGCGAAACACCGGCATTACTTGCTTCTAAATGCAGTTCTGGATAATAATATTCAATAACAAAATCTAAAAGTTTTTTAGTTAAATCCGGGCGGCGGATATAGTGCAATCTTTCAAAAGTTCCAAACCGGATGTGAGAATGACTGAAACGCACTATTACGGACGATCGCGTCGGAGATGGTTCGTCTCCTCGCCACAAAGCATCCCCAGTTTCAACTAAACTAAAACAGCGAGATGTCCGCACTCCCAACCGGTGCAAAGCTTCGGCTGCTAAAACTTCGCGAATTCCCCCTTTGAGAGTGAGTCTACCGTCACCGCCCCGCGAGTACGGAGTGCGGCCAGAACCTTTAGTACCGAAGTCGTAAAGTCTGCCGTCAGTCCCGCGAACTTGGCCATATAAGAAGCCTCTACCGTCACCTAAATTGGGGTTATATTGGTTGAATTGATAGCCGTGATAGCGAAGTGCCAGAAAAGGACGGACGCAGTGAAATTCGCCGAAGGCTTCGATGAAATGTTGGTCGGTTACTTCTGCGGGGTCTAAACCCAATTTCGGCAATAATTCATCGTTGCGGAACCGGAGAATGTGTTGCGGAAAATCGGCAGCAGGGACTTCATCAAAATAGTCGCCACCGAGAGATTCGATGGCGGGTTCGTAGTTGAGGGAAAGTAAGGGATTTGACATTTTTCTATTTTATCTTGAAATTGGCTATCGCTCCAAATTATATACAAGTAAGGTGGGGACTGCATTGGTGTCAACAATTGCCTAAGACCCTTTTTCTCTCTCCTTTATAGCCGAGTTCGATCCCCTCCCATCTCCGGGCTTTTTCATGCTCAAATTTTAGCCAAGCTGAAGTTTGAGCATGAAAGATTAATGTCTTCCTCGAAGGCTAAAATTTTTTACGGTCAATTTTATTGATAGTTGAATTAACCGTTTTCCTTGCTAAAAATGGAGTTGAAGGCTTAAATTTTAGTCGGATTCACCAGCTAATATACCTTTTTCCCTATTTAAAATTGGTCAACACCCCGTAAATCCCCCAAATCGCCATCGCCCGCAAATAGTGACTCGCCCGAAACGTCCCCCCCGCCGTAATAGCTTCAGGCGTGCGAAACTGCAACCCATTTTCATAAATCTGCTTCACCACCGCATCCGTCAATTTAAACGCTTTCTCCTCCATTCCCATCTGTACCAAAAAAGCTGCCAACCCAAAATTAATCCCCGTCCAAACTTCCAAAGGATGAGTTGCATTGGGATTTTCCGGCGAACCGTTCAGCATCACCCCATTTGCCGCACCGAACTCCCCCTCATTGAACTTCAAAAAGCAAGATTCGTACACAGTTTCTAAAGCACTGACTGCACATTCTGGCGGCACAATATCCGGCAATCCTAACAGTTTCGCGTAAAATTGACCGCACAATTGGTCTGCCATCACCACTTCCGAGTTACTCTCGCTGTCCAAACGGTAATATTGACCGTTCCACAGTTTTTCTTGATAGCTCGGTCTGGCTTGGAGCAGCCAACTGTGATATAATGCTATCTTTTCTTGAGGATTAGGAATTATCTCCGGTGCTGCATCTTCCAAGATTTCGCCGATCGCGATCGCAGCCTCCAGCGCCGCCAACCACAAACCCCCGCAATATGCACTTATCCCCCGCATTTGCCAGTCATCAAACGTCTGATCCGGTGCTCCCGAATTCTCCGGAATTCCGTCGCCATCCTCATCAAAAGTTTTCAGATAAGCCAAAGCCTCAACAATTGCCGGCCAACACTCTTGCAGAAACTCACAATCTGTGCCGCCAGTCAACAGGAAATCCCGATAAACCTGCAACACAAAATCGCAAGGCAAATCCTTCCACAAATTGCAATCTTGATAGCTAGTATAATTCGTTTTCTCCCAAGGATGTTCGTTAGGAGCACCTAAATCGTGTGGCGTCGCACCGACAGCTTTTCTAATAGCCGAAGCTTGATTCCAACCAATAATTCTCGGCGTATCGTCTCCGGATGAAATTGCCCTAGCGAAGGCTAAAACCACCGACTTTTCTAAATCAGGCCACAGCATCAACAAAGCAAAAGAACCGTAAAGCCGCACGTCCAAACTTTCGTACCAGCGGTAATCAATGCACTCCAAAACCGCAAATTGACCCTTGGGATCGCGTTCGTCAGCCGCACTCCAAAGAGTACCGCCGTCTGTCAGGGCGTATAACTCGT
The DNA here is from genome assembly GCF_036700865.1 of Microcoleus sp. S13C4. Lineage (NCBI taxonomy): Bacteria > Bacillati > Cyanobacteriota > Cyanophyceae > Oscillatoriales > Microcoleaceae > Microcoleus > Microcoleus sp. S13C4. The sequence continues at coordinate 154,734 of NZ_JAUBPS010000001.1, read as the reverse complement.
TAAACAGCGCCATTTTAAAACTATCTGACAAATCTTTCCGTTCTAAAATAGGTTTTTGCCAAGCTTCAATATTTTCGCGCCAAGTATCGGAATGCTTCATTGCAGTGCGAATAATCGGCCAAGCATTTTTGCCGTTGCGACCGAAGAAATCTGTATAGCGGCGGTAGTACCAAACTCCCGATGCAAACTCAGTAACAGGCAAATCCCAAGCTATAATAAAGGGGATTTTGCGAGTTTTTCCCGGGCGAATAGTAAAGCGAACTGCGATCGCACAAGCCAACTGTTCTCCTGCTACTGCTGCCGTCTCGTCTTTGTCATCCAACAAGAAACCTTCAGCAGAAAAGTTGCGCCAAATATCGTCGCCATTCCCCGCCGGGTTCCAGCGAGTTTGATAGAATACTTCTACCGCTGGATTAGTAATAGTTGCGATCGCCCATTGTCCATCCCCCTCTTGCGGTTCGTCCTCAGCAGTCAACCGCGTCATCACGCAACCGATGCGGTGAAAATCTTCCACCAACAAATTCAAATTTCCGGCACTTTCTCCCCACCTGGGTTGATAGTCATAAAAAGGACTACCATCATCTCGCACCATCACTTTCGGCGACTTGTTGGCATTAGTAAACCAACCGACAATATTCTCCCAAGTCAGCATAATGCTGAGAGTAATCGGCGCATCTGTAGGATTGTGGGCTACCCATTCAAACATGGCAACTGGGTAACTGCTTTCCTGATAATTGTTTGGCAAAATTGGCGAAAATTGCTCGCAGCTTAATTGAGCCTGAAAGACATTTTCGTAAACAAACCAACTGCGCGGATACAAAGCATGATAACTCCCCGAAGAATTAGACTCTTCCCCGCTTCTTTCTTCTTCTTCCCTTCTTCCTTCTTCCTTCTTCCTTCTTCCTTCCGATGGATACCATTTCCAACTCGATAAACTGCCATCGGTAGGCGGTTCAGTGGACAGTGCGAAAGCTTGTTTCTTGCCTTGAGTTTCTTCAAAAACGCTGAACTGACAAGCGGGCAAACTGCGAAAAATGTGCTCGCCGCCGTCAATGTGCCAGAGGTTGAAGTCGCCGCGGGACGATCGCCCGATGCAGCCGGCGCCGAACCCACCCAGAGGCATTCCGTGCCAGGGGCCATCGTCGAGATTGCTTGCGTAGCGGACTGTATAGGGATTCTCCCAACCGAGGCCGATGGGACGTTTCCAGGTGTGCGGGGGGATGTTTGGAGTAGATGTGCGATCGTTCATGATAGATGTTAGTGGGCAGGGCGATCGGCGGAATTCCGGCAGAGTCTTAATAGTATATATAGGACTTACGCAAAAAACGCGGTTTCTGATTTAGATTTTAGATTTTAGATTGCAGCAAGCCACTTTATCGAGGCAGAATATCACCTAAGCTTAGATTGACAAACTCCGCAGGTATCGTTTAACATTTAATTAGATGCGAATTTCATGTTATCATTATGATTAACCTTTCAAGAGACATACATTCTCTCACCGATTTTAAACGTAATACGACTGAGTTTGTGCAGCGGCTCAAACAAACAAAACATCCTTTAGTTCTAACTGTCAACGGAAAAGCAGAGTTAGTTATTCAGGATGCTGAATCCTATCAGAAACTTTTAGATGCGGTTGAGTTATTAGAGACTTTAAAGGGAATTAAACTGGGTTTGGCACAAATGGATCGAGGGGAAGGGCAAAAAGCGGAGGATTTTTTCAATCAACTGTTTGATAAGCTAGACAGTTAGCGATGAATCAGAAATATCAGGTCATTATCCAACCCGCAGCGCAAAAAGCGATCGAGGAATCTTATTTTTGGTTGAGTAATCATTCTTCTCAGAAGGCTAGAAATTGGTTAGAAGGCTTGTACAAGGCTATATTATCGCTAGAAAATATGCCTTCTCGCTGTTCCTTCGCGTTTGAGAATAGTTTTTTTGAAGAAGAAATACGACAACTTGTTTACGGCAAGGGACGAAATGCCTATCGGATTCTGTTTACGATTGTTGATGATAGAGTTCAGATTATTTTTGTGCGACACGCTGCCCAAAAACCGATGATAGATGAATCCGAATAAACTCCGTCGAAGTGTCGAAACCCTGACTCCCCGTGCGTAATTCCTATATCTAGTTTGACACCCCACTTTATCGGGGAAGAATATCATCTAAGCGAAGTTGCAAGCTTTTTAACAGAGGAGAAATTATCGGTTGACCCAGGCGAAATTGTTGCTTGGTATAATCTTCGTCAATCAGTTGGCAAACGGTGATAGTAGGTTGTTTTGGTTTACCGATAAAAGCCACACCCCCTAATCCGCGATAATCAACTATCCAATATTCTGGAATCCCTAAAATAGCATATTCCTCAACTTTTCGGGCGTAATCTGTTTCCCAGTTAGTGCTGACGACTTCTACCACTAATTTAATAGATCGTCCCAGCGTAATCACAGGTTCTCTTTCCCAAAGAGGTTCGCTGACAAGGGCAGTTTCATCTAACACGACAATATCGGGACGGCGGGCAGTAGCTGCATCTGAGAATGGACGGATCAAACAAGTGCGGGGAATGAACCAAGGTAGTTTTTCGGCTGCGATGGCGATGCCGATTTGAGTTGCTAGTTTACCGCTGACGGTTTCGTGTGGGCCTGTGGGTTCCATGTCAACTAATTCTCCGTCAGCGAGCTCGTAGCGGAAGTTGTCACAATATCGATCGAGGAATGTTTCAAAAGTTAGGATTTTTTGCGCGGTGTAAGCCATTGGAAACTAATAGTTTTTTGCTTAAAACCTTATTCTATCAACTAATCAAATTCCAAATCAGAACCTTTTCCCGCGTGAACCAGAGCCAACTTTTCGTAACGCTTAGCGTGTTCCACCAACTCGGCTGCTTCTTCCTCAGAGACATCTCGCAGGCGTTTGGCAGGCACTCCCGCAACTAGCGTATGAGGGGGAACGTCCTTGGTGACAACCGCCCCTGCACCGACGATAGAGCCTGTTCCCACCCTCACTCCATCGAGGACGATCGCCCCAATCCCGATCAGGCAGCCCCGTTCAATGTAAGCTGAGTGAATCACGGCTCGGTGTCCGACTGTCACGAAATCTTCCAAAACAGTCGGTTTTCCCGGATCGCCGTGGAGAATTGCTCCATCTTGGATATTGGTACTTGAGCCGATCGCAATTCGCTCTATATCCGCCCGCACCACCGCCCCGTACCAGATACTAGCGCCCGCAGCCACCTCTACCCTGCCGATGACAACAGCGCCTTCAGCGACAAAAGCCGCTTGGGATAGATCTGGCCTGGGCCAATAGGAAGGAAGTGCAGACTGAGATTCGTTGAGATTGCTCATTAGTTGGTCGATCGTTATACTTCTAGCAGATTAGCTGGTTCTTGATACGGGATATAATAAAAGTATTTGGGACTTTTGCAGAGAAAATATGCTGGGACGCAAATAAATGATTGAAGTTGCCTTGCAATACCCGATGTTTGGCCCGGAAATTCAGTGTCCCCACTGTCGCCAAACAATTCCGGCTCTAACGCTCACGGATACCTATTTGTGTCCGCGTCACGGGGCATTTGAGGCAGATCCAAAAACGGGGGAACTGGTTCACCTTCAGTCTGGGCGGCACTGGCGCCGCTGGGAGAATGAATGGTATCGCCAGCACACCCACCCGGACGGGATTCGGTTTGAAATTCACGAAGCGCTCGATCGACTCTATACTCAAGGCTACCGAGCAACTCGCGTGATCGTCGCTCAACGCTATCGCGACTTAATCAGCGGTTATTTGGAACGCAGCACGCCTTGGCGCGGCCAGTCGGAATCGCCGCGGCCAAGGCTGTACGGTTTGCCTGTGGATTTTAGCCCCGAGCCCCAAGAAGATCCTTGTTGGGAAGTGATTAACTTTGATTTGGAAAAAGAGCCTGGAGTTCCGATTAGATATCCCTATTTTCGGTTGTTTGAATAAGTGAAGGAAGAAGGAAGAGGGAAGAAGGAAGAAGGAAGAGGGAAGAGGGAAGAAGGCTCTATTGCTTTCGCGCTAAAGATGCGACCGTTTTTAATTCCGAATTACGAATTTACCCTCTAAAATCTCAAATCCAAAGCTGGAATTCCTACTTCCCTTCTAAAATCTAAAATCTAAAATCTAAAATCTAAAATCGAATGCACCACGCCTCGATTCGCACTGCTAACATTCACCGGGCGATCGCCTTTTACGAACAGTTGGGGTTTACTGTGAGCGATCGCTTTACCACTGGTTACACCCTAGCCTGTTGGATGGAAGGTCTCAACGGACGCATTGAACTGATTCAAATCCCGGAACCAAAACCCGCACCGGATGCTTTCGGAGACGAGCATTATGTTGGATATTATCATTTATCTTTTGATTTAACTCAGGCGACAACTGACTTGCCTAGCTGGTTGGAGTCTATGAAAGAACGTTTTGAGGAAGCTGCTAAAGACCAACCCAACCAGTTTCAAGCTTTGAAAGTTTTATTAGAACCGACTCAACAGGCGATCGGGCAAAATGTTTACGAAGTAGCTTTTATTGCCGATACTGATGGTTTGCCCTTAGAGTTTATCCGGCGGATTAATTAGTTAATGACTAACGACGATGGATAATCATTTTTTCTCTCAATCGCAAACTGAGAATAGTTATTACTCTTAATCCCTCGTAACGTTCTCTACCAACTTAACAATATTTTTATAAAATCTACTATATTTTTAACTCAAAATCTAGTAGGTTTTATTTTTAAACCTATAATATGAATATCTATTCATACTATCATTTGTTAGACGAAACCTAGGAAAAACCATGCAAAAAGCAAAATTGAGCGCTTCCGGCTGCTGTAGTCATGACGACCACCACGAACACAGCCATGAGAATCATAACCACGACGACCAGGGCCACAACCACGACCACGACCACGGGAAGGGAGATTTTAACCTCAAGCAAGAATTGATTCCTGTGATATTGGTTGTTGTACTATTTGTCGGCGGTTTAATTTTTGAAGAAAAACTGCACAACACGCCCTATTCTATAGGTGAATATCTGGTTTTCATCCCAGCCTATTTTTTAAGCGGATGGAATGTTTTAACCAGTGCGGGTGGCAACATTCTGCGAGGCAGAGTGTTTGATGAAAATTTTTTAATGACTATAGCAACACTCGGCGCTGTAGCCATTCACAAACTCCCTGAAGCAGTCGGGGTGATGTTGTTTTTCAAAATCGGAGAACTTTTTCAAGAATTTGCCGTTGGGCGATCGCGTCAATCGATCCGATCGCTTTTAGAAATTCGCCCAGACAGCGCCAACCTCAAGGCAAATGGCGACATCAAAAAAGTTTCGCCAGAAACCGTAGTTGTCGGCGATATCATCCTTGTCAAACCGGGAGAAAAAATTCCCTTAGACGGTGAAATTATAGACGGCAATTCTCAGATTGACACCTCTGCACTAACTGGAGAATCAGTACCTCGAACCGTGAAAGTTGGAGAAACAGTTTTAGCAGGAACAATTAACCAGACAGGAGTTCTCACCGTCAAAGTTACCAAACTCTTCGGTGAATCTTCAATCTCCCGAATTCTGGAATTAGTAGAAAATGCCAGAAGCAAAAAAGCTGAAACAGAGAAATTTATCACCAAATTTGCCAGCTACTACACGCCTTTTGTAGTATTTGCATCGCTAGCAGTGGCTTTGATTCCGCCTTTGTTCATTTCAGAAGCAACTAATGCCGATCGCTTTTTATGGGTTTACCGCGCCCTAGTCTTGTTAGTTATTTCCTGCCCTTGCGGATTGGTGATTAGCATTCCTCTGGGATACTTTGGGGGAATTGGTGGTGCAGCCAAGGGCGGTATTTTGGTTAAAGGCTCGACTTTTCTAGATACCCTGACAGCAGTCAAGACAGTTGTTTTGGACAAAACAGGAACTCTGACCAAAGGAGTTTTTAAAGTAGCACAAATTGTGCCTCAGAAGAGTTTTTCCCAAACAGAGTTAATGGCAATAGCAGCCAAAGTAGAATCTCAATCCAATCATCCAGTTGCAAAATCAATTCTGGAAGCTTACGGCGGAAAAATAGATTCATCGGATGTGAAAGATTACGAAGAAATACCGGGACACGGCATTCGAGCAAAAGTAAATAATCAAATTGTGCTTGCCGGAAATGACCGTTTGCTGCACCGAGAAAATATCCATCACGATGTCTGCAATGCTGAAGGTACGATCGTCCATTTAGCGGTAGACAACAGCTACGCTGGGTATATTTTGATTGCTGACGAGCTTAAGGAAGACTCAGTACAGGCTATTGGCGACCTCAAAAAATTAGGTGTTGAGCGAATCGTGATGCTCACAGGAGATAATCAAGCTGTAGCCGATAGTGTTGCGAAAAAGCTCGGTTTAGATTCCTACTTAGCCGAGTTATTACCCGAAGGAAAATTAGAGGCGATCGAAAAACTGATCGGTCAATCTAAAAAAGGCGATAAAATTGTCTTTGTTGGAGACGGAATTAATGATGCACCAGTGCTTGCTAGGGCTGATGTGGGCATAGCGATGGGGGGTTTGGGCTCCGATGCGGCGATCGAAACTGCCGATGTTGTGATTATGGCAGATGCACCGTCAAAGGTGGCTGAAGCTATCCAAATTGCCCGAAAAACTCATAATATTGTCTGGCAAAATATCATTTTTGCCATGTTAGTCAAAGGCATATTTATTGCTTTGGCTGCTTTTGGTTTAGCGACAATGTGGGAAGCAGTTTTTGCCGATGTTGGGGTGGCTTTAGCAGCTATTTTCAATGCGACTAGAGTTTTGAAATAGAGTATTCGCAGATAAGAGTGATTTTTGCCGATCGACCTCATCATAGTCGATCGCGCGCACCTCGGTTCAACCTCAAAATATACACAACTTAATATCTACGGTGATTCTGCCAGATTTTGATCCATACGAATGATGAAATTCCGCTAAACTTGTCATATTATGAAAAGAATATGAAAAGTGTTGAACGGTAAAACCAATGACTGACTCGGAAAATAGGCCCAGCTTGCCTGAAGTCCACCGCAGCATCCCCGTTCCCAACAGCAAAGGTTTCTGGCGTACAATGCTGGCTTACGCAGGGCCTGGATATTTGGTTTCAGTGGGTTACATGGACCCGGGGAACTGGGCGACTGACTTAGCGGGGGGAGCAAAGTTTGGCTACTCGCTATTAAGTGTGATTTTGCTATCTAATTTGATGGCAATTTTGCTGCAATCACTCTGCGTGCGTTTAGGAGTGGCAACGGGACGAGATTTGGCACAAGCTTGTCGAGATTATTTCAGTCCACGAGTCAGTTTTTTGCTGTGGATACTTTGTGAAATTGCTATTTCTGCTTGCGATTTAGCGGAACTTGTTGGTAGTGCGATCGGACTGCAATTGCTATTTGGCATACCCTTAGTTTGGGGAGTGTGCATCACTGCACTAGATGTGATCATGGTGTTATTTTTACAAGGGAAAGGCTTTCGTTATATCGAAGCTTTGGTAATTACGATTATTGCCATTATTGGCGGTTGCTTTATCGCAGAAATAATTTTTGCCAAACCAGATGCCCGAGGACTTTTACTCGGTTATGTTCCGAGCCTAGAGATTTTGCAAAATCAGGCAATGCTTTATATAGCGGTTGGTATTTTGGGGGCAACTGTGATGCCGCACAATCTCTACCTGCATTCATCGATCGTGCAAACTCGATCTTGGGAAGAAGCTTCTGAGAAAAAATGGGAAGCAATTAAATTTGGCACAATTGATTCTACCGTAGCGCTGTCAATAGCTTTGTTTATTAATTCAGCTATTCTGATTTTGTCGGCTGCCAGCTTTCACTTTTCCGGCTATCAAGAAGTAGCAGAAATTCAAGATGCTTACAAACTCCTTTCTCCGGTGCTGGGTGTGGGTTCTGCCAGTGCAATTTTTGCCTTTGCTTTATTGGCTTCTGGGCAGAATTCAACCTTGACTGCAACTCTAGCAGGACAGATTGTGATGGAAGGGTTTCTAAATTTTAGACTGCGGCCTTGGTTGCGGCGGTTGCTGACTCGACTGATTGCAATTGTACCGGCCTTGATCACAATTATCTTGTTTGGTGAAGGCAGTACAACTAATTTACTGGTTTTCAGTCAAGTGATTCTCAGTTTGCAATTACCCTTTGCAGTAATTCCCTTGGTAATGTTTACCTCAAACCGCAACTTAATGGGAGAGTTTGTGAATCCATTTTGGCTGAAAACCTTAGCTTGGTTAGTGGCTAGTATTATAGTAGGATTAAATAGTTGGCTGTTATTACAAACCATTTTCTAGCAATCTGAGGCTAAATAAAACTACAAAAATAAAACCCGCCGGCGCGGGTTTTATCTTAAAGCTAATTGTTAAGGACTGACGGTTTCAACTACTTCTTAGGAGCATGAGCCTCAGCAGGAACGGGACGACCCAAGGAAGCGCTAGTTTTCAAAAGTGCGATCGCCTGCGCGTAGCAAGGATCGTCCTTAGTCGCAACCAACTTCGGTTTGTTAGCTAATTTCAACTTTTGTTCGTCGGTTACTTCTACTTTGACATCCGGAGTAACCCCCTTGTGGCTGATATCCGTACCGTTGGGAGTAAAGTAGTGGGCGATCGTCACCGCCAATCCCGAACCGTCAGCCAAAGAATGCACCGACTGGACCAAAGCTTTGCCAAAAGTTTGGCCGCCCATCACAGTTGCGCGCTTGTTGTCCTTCAGAGCACCGGCCAAAATCTCGCTGGCGCTGGCTGAGTTGTCGTCCACCAGCACCACCAAAGGCTTGTTAGTGATTGCAGTGCGGTTTGCGCGCATTTCCTGAGAATCGCCCGCGCGATCGACTGTGCGGACGATCGCCCCTGTATCCATCCACATCCGAGCGATATCAATGCTCACTCGCAGCAACCCGCCGGGATTGCCCCGCAAATCCAACACAAAAGCGTCAGCTTTCTGATCCGAGAGCTTTTTAATCGCCCCCTGCATTTGTTCGCCCGCGTGCGAGCTAAACTCTTGCAAACGGATGTAACCCACATTCTGACCGCCTTCCTTCTTGAGGCTGTAGCGAACCGCTGCTACCTCAATTCTTGCCCTAGTCAGAGTTATATCAAACTCGCTTTTGCCCTCGCGAGCAATCCGCAGCGTGACTTTCGTACCTTCGTCGCCCCGAATTACCTGAGCCGCATCCGAGACAGTCATGCCTTTGGTAGTTTTGCCGTCAATTACCAAAATCCTATCGCCCGCTAGAATCCCCCCCTTCAGTGCCGGGGAATTTTCCATCGGCTCGACTACGGTAATCACTTTCGTTTTCTCGTCTTCTTCGAGCCTCATCCCCACCCCTGTCAGTTCCCCGGAGGTTTGATTCGTCAGCGCTTCGTACTGCTTCGGGTCCATGAAGCGGGTGTACTGGTCGTTTAATTTCTCTAGGGCTTTGCGGAGAGCGGTGTAGGCAGCTTCGCGAGAGGTATAGTTTTTGCTCAACAGTTCTTGGCGAGTCAATTGCCAGTCAGTCTTGTTAAAGCTGCCATCAACATACTCTCGGTTGACAATTTGCCAAGCTTCGTCTAAGACAGCTTTGGGGCTATCTTGAAGCTGGGCGCGGACTGATTGACTCAGGCCGGGAACGAGTAAAGATATCGAAGCGGTTGTTGCCATCGCCCCACTGAACAGGGCTGCCTGTAATTTAGAAAAGCGTTTGCGGGCTTGATTCATTGAATTTGGCTCAATTCGATTTTAGATTTTTGATTTGAGATTTTATATTGCTAAAAAATCTCACACTACTACTTAAACTATTGTGTGGAGGCTCCACCATCCCTTTGGACAGTTTAACGAGATTTTTAGTCGATCGCCAACCAATTATTACTCTCTTTCCATAAACTTAATTTAAAACTTGGATTTAAAAGTGCCGTGGAAGCTAAAATCGAACAATTTTCGCGTAAGTGGTTGAGCCTGGTCGTTAATGGAGTTATCGGTCTAGCAGCGCTGACGGGGGTCGTCGCCATGCAGTCTAGCGGGCAGTTGGGCGGAATGTCCCCAGTTCGTGTTCAGGGGCAAAAGCCGCTCTCTGCAATGTCTCCTGCCAGGTTCAAGCAAACCACACAGCAAGAAGCCCAGCAAGAAGCCCTGCGGCTAAAAATGCTCAAAACTATCCCTAGTTTTGGGTTTGACAATTTAATTGCAGATTGGACATTTATCAAATTTTTACAGTATTTTGGCGACGACGAAGCGCGAGAGGTGACGGGCTACAATCTCAGCCAAGATTATTTTGACGTAGTTACGCAGCGCGACCCACGGTGGGCTGACATCTACCTGTTTCTTTCCACAGCTATTTCTTTTTATCAAGGAAAGCCTGAAACTGCTGTTAATTTGATAGAGCGCGGTACTAGCGCCCTTTCCCTTTCGCCGCAAATTCATTCCCAATCATGGATAGTGTGGCGAACTAAAGGTCTGGATGAGTTGCTGCTGTTGGGGGATATTCCCGAGTCAATTCGCTCTCACGAAATGGCCGCTGATTGGGTGGAAGGAAGCCCGGAATGGCGGAAATTAGCGCCGATGTTTCGAGCAACTGCTGAGTATTTGCGCCGAGATCCCGATAGCGTGCCGGTGCGGTTTACTGCTTGGAGTACGGTTTATGCTCAAACAACTGATAAGGTGGTGCGTCAAAGGGCGAAACAAGCTCTTGTCAAGTTGGGAGCTCAGGTGCAAAAAGATAAGAATGGAAACGAGAGTTTTATTTTGCCACCTCGAAAGTAAGCAGAAGGAAGAAGGAAGAAGGAAGAAGGAAGAAGGGAAATGCAGTCGCAGTAAGAGTTTCAGATATCAAGAATCTCCTAAATGTCAAGGCGGTTGACTGTAATTCCCCAATCTAAAATCTAAAATCTAAAATCAGCTTGAGTTAGTTCGCGCCATTCACCGGGTTTGAGACCTTCCAGACGCAAAGGCCCGATCGCACATCTGACTAGCCGCAGCGTCGGAAACCCTACTGCTGCGGTCATCCGGCGTACTTGGCGGTTCCGGCCTTCTGTGAGAGTCATTTCCAGCCAAGCTGTGGGCACGTTTTTGCGAAATCTAATCGGCGGTTCCCGGAGCGGCAAAGGTGGTTCTTCTAACAATAATTGCACTTTTGCCGATCGAGTCCGATAATCTTGAATTGTGACACCTGTCTGCAAAGCTGCGATCGCACTTGCATCAGGAATTCGTTCAACTTGCACCCAGTAAGTGCGGGGGTGAGCGAATTTCGGCTCACTGAGGCGGTGCTGCATTTGTCCATCATCGGTTAACAGTAACAAACCTTCACTATCGCGATCGAGCCTTCCTACTGCATAAATGTTAGGAATAGGAATATAGTCTTTGAGAGTGCTGCGTTTAGTCTCGCTGGAGTTGTCAGTGAATTGAGTTAAAACATCGTAGGGTTTATAAAATAGAATGTAACGATAGGGCATGACAAATTAAAAAATAAAAATGTACCAACAGTGCAAGCAGAAACGATATAACGCCACAAAAAAACACCTTCTATCTCTCTTCTCTCCTCTGCGCCCTCTGCGCCCTCTGCGGTTCATAAAAAAATAACTCTTATTAACCAACGATTCAAACCTGCTATAAAATATTGAGCCTTTAAAACCCTCACAAATCTCAACTACCCAATTTTACCATGCCCAAAGCTACACACCGCGTTTGCATCGTCTTGGGAACTCGCCCGGAAGCGATTAAACTAGCCCCAGTCATTCAACTGTTCCAAAGTTCGCCAACCTTTGACACCCAAGTAATTTTAACCGGTCAGCACCGAGAAATGGTCGAGCAAGTAATGCGAATGTTCGATCTAAAAGCCGATCGGGATTTAGCAATTATGCAGCACCAGCAAACCTTGACAGATATTACATCCCGGAGTTTGCAGGGTTTAGAAGCCTTGTTTAAAGAATGGCAGCCCGAAATCGTGTTAGTTCAGGGCGATACAACGACAGCGTTTGCCGCTACTTTGGCTGCATTTTACCAGAAAATACCCGTAGGTCACGTAGAAGCCGGATTGCGGACAGACGACGTATTCAATCCTTACCCCGAAGAGGCTAATCGACGGTTGATATCTCAGCTCACACGGCTGCATTTTGCCCCGACAGCGCTGGCCCAAGAGAATTTAAGGCGATCGGGTGTTTTGGGAGAAATTCACCGTACAGGCAACACAGTAATCGATGCCTTGCTTTCTGTCGCCAAACGCGAACCAGAATGCAACATTCCTAACTTAGATTGGAGCAAATATCGCACTATATTAGCAACAGTTCACCGCCGCGAAAATTGGGGCGAGCCCTTACAAGGAATTGCTGACGCATTTCTCCAAATCTTAGATAAATTTCCCGATACAGCTTTACTGCTACCCCTGCACCGAAATCCCACTGTTCGAGAACCTTTGCAAGCTCTTTTGGGCGACAATCCAAGGGTATTTTTAACTGAACCTTTAGATTACGCAGAATTAGTAGGAGCGATTCAGAGATGTCATTTAATCCTCACAGATTCCGGCGGGTTGCAAGAAGAAGCACCTAGTTTAGGTAAACCAGTTTTAGTATTACGAGAAACCACAGAAAGACCCGAAGCAATTTCCGCAGGAACCGCTAAACTTGTAGGTACGAATTCTGATACAATTTTCACAGCCGCCGCAGAATTGCTCAGCAATTACGAAGCATACAACGCAATGGCAATGGCAATTAATCCCTTCGGTGACGGTTTAGCAGCCTCGCGGATTTTGAAAATTGTTGAAGAGTATTTTAGTTAGCTAGCTTCTCGCGAGTGGGGCGGTTGAAACCGCAACTCCACAACCGAAGTCCCCGCAGACGGGGACTAATTCCTGTTAAAAAAACTCGGTTTCTGCCTCCATTCCCGAATTACCAATCCCCACCGCCACCCCCACTACTGCTGTAGTCACTACTGCTACTGCTGTAGTCGCTACTGCTACTGCTGTAGTCGGCGCCACCGCAATAATCGCTACTGCTACTGCTGTAATCGCTACCGCCACCGCCACCGCTGGAGTCGCCACCGCCAAAGCTACCCCCGCAGTCGCTACTGCTAATGCTGTAATCGCCACCCCCACCGCCACCGCTGGAGTCGCCACCGCCAAAGCTACCCCCGCAATCGCTGTTGCTAATGCTGTAGTCGCTGCTATTAGTGCTGTAGTCGCCACCGCAATCATCGCTGCTGCTGTTAATGCTGTAGTCGCTACTGGTACTGTAATGGATGCTGTTACTGCTGTAGTGGCCAGCCCCACTGCAATAGTTGTGGCTGTTACTGCTGTAATTGGGACTGTTAGTGCTGTAATTGCAATTGTTACTGCTGTAATTTCGCGGATAACGGCGGTGGGAGGGGGAAGGAGATGTCCCAGAAAATAAGCTGCGAAATATCCTGAAGATAATGAAGCAAGGTATAAAGGCTATGAATGCTATGAATAACAACCCAAGTAAGTCATAGATTGGATTCGATGAATCTTCACCTGTGGATGTACTATTGCTAATAACGGGCGATTGACTAGGTATTGGTGACGGTTTCACCCCTTGAGATGGTACGATTGTAGCAAAAGGCAGCGTAGTTTGAGATTGAGCATTTACCATCGGAGTTTGTAAAACATTTACTAACGCCTTTGTCCCAGCTAATGTACCGCCGTCAAAGTCCTGCTGTTTAAATCTGGGCGTTATTTCGGTTTTAATAATTCCCACTACCTTCGCATTGGGTAAAATGCTTTGAATGCCAGAACCTGTTTCAATTTGAACGCGGCGTTCCCCGGACGTAATCAACAATAAAACTCCGTTATTTTTAGCTTCTTTGCCAATACCCCAAGAGTTAAATAATTCTGTAGCAAATGCTTTTGGTGTCGCAGATGGTTTAGTATCCGGCACTGTCACAACAGCGATTTCTAAGCCGTTTTTTTTCTCTAAATCCAAAATCATTTGATTGAGCTGAGTTTCGGTGCTGTCGCTGAGAATGTTTGCGTTGTCTGTTACCCAAGTGTTATTTAGTTGACGGGGATTCGGTACTTCTTGTACTGTTATAGCTTGGCTCGTTACGGGAAATACAATTGCCGAAAAGCACAGCAAACTGCTCCAGATTATTTGTTTGTTGCTAAATTGTAACTGCATCGCTTCAGTCTCCTGAATAACTGCTAGTCTGAAATTGACATATATCTGTCCGCCTAATTACAATTAAATAACCAGCTCACTGTCATGTCAATTCATATTATTCAGAAGTTGGGTTCATAAAAATCATAATTTTAGCTCCCCCCTCAGCACTTTATATTTACAGCGAGAGTGATGAACTTTCATTTAAACTCTTTATTAGACTTGCCGGCAGTCAAATTCAAAACTTGTACTTAAATAGAGATCAATACTCCGGACAGTTTTTAAGCAGCCAGAGTACCATAAGACAAGACTGAAGGAAGATTTGGATGATTTAAAATCAAATCCGGGTCTAAATCTAACTTATCAATAAAGGTACAAAATAGATGCTTATTGAATTCTAGGCGTTTATAATAACAGATTGAAAAGACAAACGACTTGGCAGATGAATGACAACTAGAGAGTTGATGTTTGGCCAAATTTAAGCCAATAAGACTGGCATTAAAATGAAAATCAAGCCGTGGTAAATGACGAGCTTGACAATCAGACAATCCCGTAAATTGCTTGGCATCACGAAAAATAAATTCAATCTGGAAACGAGCCTGATAATATTCAACAATTTGCTCAGGAGGCAAGTGAATATCAGTGCTAAATAATAAAGCATTTTTAATTTGTCCGTTGGCTTGAACCTCAGAAATACAAGCCAAACTAATTGGGCAATTTAAACAACAACTCCACACAACTAATGTATATAATGAAACTCCCGGTTTTAGGTCTTTAACAAAATTAAGACGACTCAAATCATGGCAGTCAACCTTACCATCATATTTACGTGGAGCTCCCAGTTTCTTTTGTTCACCTGTATAAAGATAGCGTAGGTTAGCATCAACTCTTAACTTGCCAATAAAGTCTAAATTTAACTCCCGCACAACATCCCAGAATTTAGAGCGGTAGTAATAGCCATCAGCGACCAAATAACGTACAGAATTTGGGAAGAAATAACGAGTATTCTTTAGATGTTGTGCTCCCGTCATCAACTCTTGTGGTGTCAGGCGTTGAGCTTTGAGGCTCCTGTTTTTTGCGAGATTTCTTAGACCAGCAATTCTTCGGATTTGGTGGCAGTTTTTTTACCGACTTTATTTGAGGGCGTGATGGAGTTTGTTGTAGGCTTAAGCTATAAGATAAACGACTCTCAATTTCGACAATAGAAATCACAGAAATTTCCAACCCCTGTTCCGATTTCCCCGCTACACCATTATAAAAATAACCCTTACCGTCAGTTTTGTTGCCACTTTTCCTTAAAAAAGAACAATCGATAACGGCAATGACTGTGTGTTCAGGATTTAAGGCAGATTCGAGGAAATATTGATTAAATTGTGGAAAATTAAAGCTTTTGAGAAAGTGACGACGGTAGGTTTTTTCGCTCAAATAACTATAACGACTGAGATTCGTGAATTTGACCTTACCATAGACCAGCAAAATAGTTGAGAATAAAGTGATTAAAAACTTCTTTTGGGGTTGACTAATCCCTGGCATTTGTTGTAAGATGGATTCAATAATCTTCCTAAGGCAATCTGTTGAGCTTGTGTGTTTTTATAGCTTAACCTAAAAGAGTGCCTTTTTTTCTGTTTATTTTGGGTTCAGATACCACTCAGTTTTTTCGCTTCTGTGCTTTATTGCGTAAGCATCCCTATTTAAAAACTGTCCGGAGTATTGAGAGATAAAACTTTTCTTTTAACTCACTATTAGAGCTAGGGCGTCTGGAAGAGTTCGTCATCAATGTGATAATTATACGGAATAACTCGCTCCGAATTGACCTTTGTTAGCCAGAAAATTGTTTGTTTTTGGTCGTTATGTGTATTTACAAGTACCCCAAAAGCGTTAATTGAAAGATTGATTCCAGCCGAATCTCAGTGATATTGCCTCAAGGCAATTGCCGCGGAAACTTGGGTTTTTGCAATTCGATCGGTAGCGGCGCGTGCTTCGTGGTGGTATAAGCCAGCAACTGCGGCAAATGGGGCGATTTTGACTAATCCTGAACCTGTGAAAGTTGGGTCAAAATCAGAAGTTTTGGAAAATCCGCTGACGAAACGAGAACCGGAAATCCTGGCTTTATTTGCGGGGGAAAAGCAATCAGGAAATTGCACAAATATTGTACATTCCTCCGGGTACGGTGGGGGTTCATGTGCACGAGATTTTGCAAAAGTTAGAAGGGCGCGATCGCACTCAAGCTGCTGTACTCGCCATTCAGAAAGAATTGGTAGCAGAAAAACTTTTGGCGATCGAACCCTAAAAAGGCGATTTTTGTACTGGAATAGTCGGTTTTTGAAATAGATTACTTGCTAAAGGCGCATCTACAAGATGAATCTGTTGCAGCTTCACGGAAAATTAATATCAGTCTTGATGGTTAATTTTGTTCGTGACATTTAAGGTGTGAATTTGCTAAGCTCGATACATCTTAATTTTCCTATGGTCATCTAACCAAAGGTGTATTGTGCCAAATTTTATCAGTTCAGTTTTTAGTTCGATCGCCTTTATCGACTCTGCGCTTCCCGACAGCCAAACTCTCCACAACGGTATCGAACCGGGGACAGAAGTAATTACCTTGGATTCGGCCCGGGATGGAGTAGCACAAATCACGGCAGCGCTAGCAAGTCGCAGCCATATCAAAAGCATTCATATAATCTCTCACGGTCGCCCCGCGAGTTTGCTGCTAGGCGCGATCGATCTAAACTTGACAAATTTAAAAACTTATGCTAATCAATTGCAGCGGTGGTCGCGATCGCTGGCAGACAGTGGAGAGATTTTGCTGTATGGGTGTGATGTAGCGGCGGGGGAGAAGGGCGCTAACTTTGTGCAGCAAGTGAGTCAGCTAACCAAGGCAAAAATTGCTGCTTCAAGGGGGCCGATCGGCAGTTCGGCTATGGGCGGAGACTGGCAGCTAGATTATACAACGGGAGCGATGTCCTCTGGGTTGGCGATCGACCCAGCCACAATGGCCGCTTATCAATTTGTGTTTGGTCTACAACTTTTGGGACAAGCAGGATTTCCGGCAAATACAACTTTTGGAACACCAACAACTCAGGTAGGTGGACTGTCTGGCCTTACCTACGCGGGCAACAATACTTACTACGCTATCTCCGACGGGCGCAATATTCCTGGTGCAAGTCCCGGCCCGTCTCGCTTTTACACCCTGACTATACCTACTGTGAGTTCGGGTAGCTTGACACCAGCACCAGGACAAGTTAATTTTACAGCGGTGACACAGATTGGCAATCCGCCTGCCTTTCCCTTTGCCCCAGATACATCGGATACAGAGGGCATTGGCTTCATCGGCGGTAATGTCTTCGTTTCTTCTGAAGGCAATTTCTCGACAAATACCCCGCCTTTTATCAATAGCTTCGCCATTGCAACGGGACAGCAAAACCTAGTGCTGCCTATTTCTTTTCCCAAATACGACGCATTAGCAGCTACTACCACTGGCATCCGCAACAATCAAGGTTTTGAAAGTCTGACCATTACTCCCAGTCAAAGTTTTCTGTTTACAGCAACAGAAAATGCTCTCGAACAAGACGGTACTGCTTCAAGTGCAACGGCAGGCGCGCGATCGCGAATTTTAAGATATAACTTAGCCACAAACACCGCAAACGGAGAATTTCTTTACAACACCGATCCACGCAACGGCATTTCGGAAATGCTGGCAGTTGATGATAATACCCTGCTGGTTCTCGAACGTTTTCTTGACTTATCGACGAATCCGCCGTCAGGGGATTTGAAGCTTTATCAAGTTTCTTTAAACGGTGCGACTGACATTCAAAGCAATACTGGCTTGATTGCTTCTGGTGTTGCTGGCATTACACCGGTATCGAAAACTCTGATTGCTGATTTCCCAAACACTTCCGGCTTTCCGCTAAACAATTTTGAAGGGATGACATTGGGGCCTTCTCAGACAGCGACTGGGAAGCGATCGCTCATTCTTGTCAGCGACAACAATTTTGTCCTTCCCACCGCATTCGCAGCCTTTGCAGCCAACCACGCACCTGTACTCGACAACAGCGGAACGCCGACACTAACAGCAATTAACGAAGATGTACCTTCTGCCAGCAACACCGGCACCTTAGTTTCTGCTTTAATTGCAGGTGCTGTTACAGATATCGACACCGCCGACACTCAAGGAATTGCAGTCACGGCGACAGACAATACTAACGGCAGTTGGGAATATTCAACTGATAGCGGTTCGACTTGGACGGCATTCGGCACGCCGTCAACAGCAGCAGCAAGACTGCTAGCAGGCAATAATGCCAGCATCCGCTTTGTTCCCAATGCTGACTACAACGGCACTGCCAATATCACGTATCAGGCATGGGATGGAACGACAACAAACTCTGGCACCACTACTACCTTCACGAACCGCGGGACGGGTGATATTTCGACTGCCAGCAGTATGGGGGGGTTAGCAGCTTTCAGTACAGCATCCGAGACAGCAACAATTACCGTTAAGCCTCCCAACAATCCGCCAACAGCCAATCCCGACCTCTACAACGTCTTGCACGATCGAGTGCTCGCCGGACTTCCAGGAGTTTTATTCA